>NZ_JBFRDK010000119.1:0-20608 GCF_052113545.1 Paenibacillus sp. TAF43_2 | reverse complement strand
CTGCTACAGGGGCTACAGAATCCATGGGTTCCCTAATTCCGTCTCTTGCTTATCGGCTGACAGAATGTCATTCAATGGGTCAGGCGGCTTTTGTTTATCCGTCATCTGCTTAAAAGCAGCCATGCATCAGAATAGAAAAATAGCGATACAGGAAAACTCCCTGTAACGCTATTTTATCAAATTCAAATACTACTTTTGGGACAGACTAGTCTGTAATGTAGAGAAATCCACTAGTCCTCTAAAAACTTTAAATCTATTTCAAATAGTCGAACAGTCTGCTAAGTACAATCGCCGCTTCCGCTCTAGTCAGCTCTTTGTTGGCTTTGAGCGTTTGATCCGGCATGCCTTTCAACAAGCCTGCTTGGATACAAATAGCCAGCGCATTTCTGGACCAAGCGGCTGCTTGATCTTCGTCTTTAAAGCTCGATAAAATGGCTTCTTCAGATGTCGCAAGAGTCGGCAGCTTACCTTTCATTTGCAGCACTCGCGTGATAATGACAGCCATTTCCTCACGGGTAAGGGAACGGTCAGGCTCAAATCGATTGCCTCCTGTTCCTTGCAGCAATCCTGATTCCGATGCAGCCGATATCACATTGTTGTACCACTTGTCCCTACGCACATCTTCAAACGATTGAGAAGTGCTTGCTTGGAGATTGAATCCCCGAGTGAACATAGCCGCGATTTCAGCGCGAGTAATGGACGCATTAGGGTTAAATTTGTTTTCTGATACACCTGTTAGAATGCCTTTGGCTGCAAGAGCTTCAATCTCTTTTCTAGCCCAATGGCTGGCTGTATCCTGGAAAGTCACTTTAGTTCCCGCTCCCGGATCTGTGCCTGTGCCTGGACCAGTGCCCGCTCCCGGATTTGTTCCTGTTCCAGGATTCGTCCCTGTCCCTGGATCTGTTCCTGGATCTGTACCCGGTCCGCTATTGTCCGCCTGCACTTGCACCGTAACGATCGCTTTAAGCGTCGTACCTGCAACCGTGCCTTCTACTTCAAAAGTGCCCGTTTGCGCATAATCGGAAGCTTTGATCGCATTCCAGACGACCAAAAGATCTTTAACCGATTTGTCACTGTAAACGGCTCTCACAGTATGAGGCAGCACTGGCGCCTTTCCAACCGTAGTGGTCACTGACACTGTCTGCAAGCTTACAATAGCGATGACATGAGTCTCCAGCTCACTCACAGCTTTCTCCAAAGCTGTCCTCGCCGATTCAATTATTTCTATTGTTGCTTCAACATTGCTGCTTACTTCGATAGCGCCTTGCAGAGTCGCGGCTACAGTCGCCCATGTCACAGGCGTATACTCTGCTTCTTTAAGCGCTTGTGCATCTTTAATTGCTTGCAGGAGGAGCTCCTTGGCATAATCAACGCCCGTATTTTTGATGTAGAAATCATCCAATATAAAAGCATAATCGGAAGTCGCGTTACCGACGCCTTTGGCAATCATTTTAAACACGACCTGATAATCGTCTTGTGCTCCAGTGGTGAAGGTTTGGTTAAAGCGGATGTAGCCATCCTCTGCTTTAATCCCCGAATTAGGCTTGTTCTGCAGCGTTTCCTTCAACACGGCAGTGCCGGTCGAACGAGACAACACGCTGACCTCGTAGGTAACCCCATTTTCCATCGTATAAACAAAGCCAAGCTCATACGTCTTATTCGCTTTTAACTTAATGTCTGACTCATTTGATTTGATCAGTCTGCCCACGTCAGTTTCATTCAGCTTTAATGAATTCTGACCATTCAATACCCAAGTCATGACAGGACCGATTTTTTGGTCAGCTGCCTGAACAATCGGATTGTTGTCATGCGGGTTGCTCTCATCCGATGCAATATGAATCATTCGACTGCCGCCTCCATACTCGAAAGGCCCCCAGCCCTCATACACATTCTCAAAATCTTCCTTCACGACGTATCCAGCTTGCTCAGCACCGCTTCCCGCCGTCAGATGCTTCCAAATTCGGACATCATCGAATAGCACAGTGCCAGCTCCAGCATCTGCGATTAGCTTGATTGTTGCCGTTGTCGTGCCTTCTGGTACCTTAAATTTCACATTCATTCTCTGCCAAGTTGTGTCCACATATTTAAATGAACTTTGATGTGAACCGTCCAAGCCGGTTACATAATTGCTGTACGTTTTGCCGTTCATGGTTACCTGTAAAGAGGATTTTCTTCCTTTAACGGTTTGAGTCCATACACCAACCGTATACTCTCCTCCCGGAATCAATCCAGCGATTTGCTGAGACAACTCACCGGCACGGCTTCCCATTTCCGCATAGCGGTTCCAGTTGGACCTTACCATTTCTTTTGTCGTGTCGTATCCAACATCTCCTTGTACGACCTTAATAGAAGCATTGGCTACATCATTAACAGACCATGATCCTTCAACATTAAATTTCTCCGAATTGAAAGCAAAATCCTTAATCAGGCTGCCTTCTCCCCATTCACCCGCAGAAGGAATCAAGTTTAAAGCGTCTGCTGTCGCAGGATATAGAACATAAGGCGTATTTTTGCTTGCCTTCGCAATCGTTAGCGATCCATCCACCGCAGCAATCGTATCTACAAGCACCTTGCCTTGCTGCGTTAATTCATACATGTTAAACAATGCAACGTCTTTAAAATCATTTGTCAGTTGCCAAGTCGTCGTATTACCGGTCGTATTCCAGTGGTACAATTTAGCTCCTTCGTTTATTCCTAAAGTCTGATTGGTCTTCACATCCCACAGCCACGGGATCAAGGAGTCTGCTTCGCTCGTATGACGCTCGGCTGTATCCGTCGTTGTTCCGGTATCTTTCCAAGAAGAGATGACTTTCCCGTCTTTGGAAAGTTCAATCTTATTGGTTGCTTTAATTCGTTTGGATACAACATTTTGTTCAAAAGTCACTTGATCCGTCTCATATTTCATGACGCCATAATGCTGCATAAATTTTGTTGGAAGCACTTCATTGAAAAACACGGTTACACCCTGTTGAATATCTGGCTTCGAATCCCCCCAAGTCGCTACGACCGGGATTTTCTGGCCTTTAAACAGCGCGTTGCCGACGAAAATATCGAGGTCATTTTTAACCAATCGGTAAAGAATGCTTTTGTTTCCTTGGTTCGGATAACCCAAATCTGTTCCCCAATGGACAAATACCGATCCTGGCTCAATAGGCCCCGCAAATTCGGTTCCTACTTTCAGCCCCAAGCCATTCGCATACTGCAGCAATTTATAAGCGTTGTAATCGTTGCCTGTGTATACATCGATATAATAAAAATCCAAAGCTGGGTCATTCGGGTTTGCTGGATCTTTAGTGAGATTGTACAAGTTTGTAAATCGTGACTTCAGATCACCGCTCAAAACATCCTTTGTCTGATCTACATAGTAGCTCGTATCGATCCAATCCCAACCTTTTGCTAGCCGATCCTGTTTATAACCGTTTGGCGTAGCGCCTGTCAGATTGGAATAGTTCAGCTCGTTTGCATCAAGATGGTATTCTGTGGCGTTTAAATGAACGCCGACGCGAAGGTTATATTTGGCCCCTTCGTCAATCAAGTAGTTAAAATCAGCTAATCCGCCCTGTCTCACTCCAATGTTGGAGTAAGAAGGAATATCATCGTCATGCCCTTCCGCCTGATAACCTTTTTCCAAAATCATTTGTCCAAAGCCGTCGGAATAATTGTACAGCACTTTACCGGTGTCCAAAGCGTTCAGGAACGGATCATTTGCCTGACTGGCGAAGTTGAACGCAATGTACATCATATTGTTTTTCATGTCTTCAGCGCCGAACGGCTGCACGTATATTTCTTTACGATAAGCCACAGCCGCATCCTGCCAGTCTACCTTCCCATCGGAATTGCGATCCTCGGTAAGAACAACGTTATACCACGGCAGTGCTTCCTTTTCATTGCTCTGGGTATGACGATAAGTCCACGATCCTGGTTTTACGGTAAGCTTGTTTACAAGGGACTTTTTCTCGGCGTTAACGAGTATCTTATTTCCGCCGCTCATCACGTTATTTTCCATAGACGCGCCCAGTCCTTCTGCGCTCACCATCGTCATCGTTGCGCCGAATGAACCGGTTTGATTCATTTTGGACATGTCGTCAACCAGCTCTTCCGAAATCCCGTGCCACTTGCCGTCAGACTTGTTCCAAGCGTACGTCGCGCCTTTCATAGAGCTATCTACATAGAAGAGTGAACTGTTCAACTCGAGAGATCTGACAACAAAATCACTTTTTTCTTGAATTTCRCTCACTTCGAATCGAACAACGTTATTTTCTTTTGCTTCTATGAAAGCCTTAATCACCACGCCAATTTCGTCAAAAGCCATCGTATAGGCATATTTGCTTTCGCCAACCTTTTCCGAAACCGTCTGAGCTGTATACTCCGTATTGTTAATTTGTAATGTATTGGTTTGCTCGTCTGCTGCTTTCATCGTCTTATTGCCGACCAGATAAGAAAAAATACTCGGAAAATCCTTATTCAGCGTCACAGTCAAATCGTCTTTGGTGATCGAATCAAGCTCCGCCGCAAGCTGAAGCCTTGGCATGGATTCCTGTTCAACCACTTTGAGATTGGCAATCGTCATTTCTTTGGCGCTATACCAGGAACGCACTCCAAATTTCCCAGCCCCTGAGGTCACCGTATTATCCCTAACCGCGCCCATATCCGTCCTGTTGCCATCAGCATCAGTAATAGCGAAAGTAACTGTGTTGCCAATCAGATTCAATTCGATTTTATACACAGTATCAGCCGCCATGGAATACGCAGTAGGGAAGTTGGAATCGTTGCCGTTTGCAGAAAGCTTCCAAGTTCCATTGATGTCATGAACGATAGATACGTAGCGGTTATCGTCATATCCTCTCAAAATAAATCCATAGCGCCCTCCATCTGACCCAGCGCCTACACTCGTCTTGAAATCAAAGGTCACTTTCTGATCGACAACGTCTGGACTGTTATTATCGGTAACGAGAGATACGCCCGGCAGCCTTAATTTAACGCTGCCTTCGCCGCTTTCCAGCACGGCCGGACTGCTYGAATCCATCGCGCTCCAGTTAGGCGTTGCGAAGTCAGGCTCATAAATTCTGATTTCTTCTGCGGTCATCGCATCCATCTCAACTTGCATCACTTCATTTCCGGAATTATAAATTCCAAATGCACCCGGGGTGAAGTTTTTCGCTTGGACATTGCCCGCCAAAATGCCATTCACATAAAGATTCAACTCATCTTCGATCAACCGTACCCGCAAAATAAAATCTTTGCCAGGTACAATTTCAACGCTGTCTCCGATAGCTATTTTCTCTCCACCGTTAGCTTGATACATCCATTTTCCTTGACCTTCGTAATAAATGGCTGCATTGCCTATTTTAACTCCTGCGGACGGAGCATTTGTCCTCATCTTGACCTGGTATACGCCGTTTTTCACAGGTACAATATCTTCATTTATCGCAACCGATCCCAAAGCGATACTTCCCTTCAAATAACCATCGACGACTTGACTGCCGCCGAGTCCTGTCCAGTTCATGCTTGAAGCTGTCTCATAATATTGTTCATAATACATCTTGCCTGCTACAGGGGAAGTATCCATCTGGATAAATTCCTCCGTGAACAAAATGTTGTCCACATACAAGTCGCCTTGCCCGTATACTCCGAATGAACCTTCACCGAATTGTTGCCCGGGAGGTAAATTCGCAGCCAACTTAGCTCCATTTATACTTAGTGTGACCGAAGAGTCGCTATATTGTAATCCGACCTTATTCCAACTCATAAGTGATGGGCTCGATGAAACAGCGTCACTTGCTACAAAAGGGATAGTGCTRCCATCCTTCTCCAAAATCCAGTGGTCATTCGCAAATTTCACCAAAGAGTTGCTGCCTATAGCAAAACCAATCGAATCAGTCGTAGGTTTCACATCCAGCATATAGGTTGCGCTCTGAAGGAGAGGTGCGTCGTTATTCAATACGGTGCCCGTGATGCCGGACAACTTCAAGAAGCGATTGCTGCCTTCTTTGACGATGGATGAAGAGCCGCTGCTCCACCCTCCTGGAATGCCATCCTGGAAATTGTTGCTGTATTGCACCAATTCCTTTGGAGTAATCATTTGATTCGTATACTGCAGGTTGTCGATATACAGCTCTACTGTGCTTCTGATTCGAAGTCCAAACAAGCCAGCCGCATCGGTAAATTCAGCAAATGTAATATCGCCAACTAGCTTTTTGTTCATATAGACCGTAATTGTTTTTCCATTAAAATTGAACAATAGATTGTTCCATTTTCCCTGAATCGGATAAGGAATATTTAAATTACTGCCCCAACCGGAGCTGGATTCAGGCAACCAGCGATTTGGATCGACTCCGATTTCGCTAAAAATGCTTGCCGTCTCATTCATTCTGAAGCCAAATGCAAAACCTTGGCCGCTAGAAAGCTTAACAGGATTGACTAGCTTAAAGTCCAATGAAAGCGTACCCGATTGTAGCTGCGGGGAATCCAAATCTGCTCCGCGTTCTTTAGCTCCTTTTTTTAGCGATAATACCTTGTTGCCTGTAATGTCTGTTACCACTTGAGCGTTAAGTCCGGACCAACGCGGTGTGTACGCCGGGTCTTCATAATTTTGTACATAATTAATGATATCTGACGGTTTTTCGACTTGGCCAACGCCTTGAATGTTAATATCCTTCAAAACGACTTGTCCTGTCGCAAAACGTTTATACAAGGCCACCTGACCTATTCCAGCCTTCAAATTCAATAAATTCGTTTCTTTGTTGTAATAGGTAACGCCATCAACGATAACCAATAGCTTGTTTCCGTTATAACCAATTTTGATACGGTAATCGGTATCCATTTTCAGCTCAGGTCCTTCAAAAGATTCCCACGCGCCAGAACCATCTGGGCTTTGAATGACCCAAGTTGTACCCGCATCATAACGAATAGACAAGCCTTGGGTAGAATTATAGGCACCGATTACAAAGCCTATATTGCCTTGCGTCCCGCTGGTGTAACGCAGCGTTGCATCGATTGTGCCGGCGGACAGCCATGGTCCTTTATCCCAAGCAGCAATAGCGATATTTTTTTCTAACGAATTCATCTCTACCGTCAGCCCATTGTTAACCGATGTAGTCCCGTTTCCTTTCATAAAAGTCATCAATTCGGGCTGCATGGACTGATAGTTGTTGCTGTAGGAAACGATGCTTTGTCCATCTGGTACATTGCTCGTCATCTCATTCAGAAATACTGTAAAATCGTTTTCCCTCACTGTAACTTCGGCGGAAGCCTTGAGGGGAGTGCCTTGAACGCTGCCTTCAACTTTAAAAGCTCCCGCCTCAGCATATTGCGAGGGATCGATTTCGTCCCAGCTTACCTGAACTTGTCCAACGGATTCATCGTTAAATACAGCTTGTACCTCCAGCGGAAGAACCGGCGGGTTCCCTATTGTTGTGTTAATCTCGATAGAGGGAATGCTCGCGATCGTTTTTACCTCAACGACTTCCTCTGCATAGGATACCGCACTTGGCCATATAGCCAGTTGACTCAAAATAGCAAAACAAATCATCCAAACATACAATTTGAAAACCGTGCTTTTTTTCCTCTTAATCATCTTTCACCCATCCTCCATGGTAATCTGATCCTAATTGGATTTTATTAGCATAGAACAGATGAAAGCGCTTAAGAATGATCATTTTTGTTAGAAGTCTGATCTTTTTTGAAAAAAGTCTGTATGGGATGGGGGGAGCCACGGTGTTGCCCGCTTCAGCTGCATCTAGGTGCATTTCTGCTCCTATTCCGCCAACTACTTTTCAAATCCATTCTAATAGATGCACTTGTGCACCTATTTACGTGATTTCCATCTCGTTTGTCAAAAACAGGTGCACTTCTGCACTTATTTGCAATCCATGACTGGTCATGAACACTACTTACACAACTCACTACTGTTCAATCGCACTCCTTGCACACTTAACATAAACTCACTCCTACTCCAACTACACTTCACAAATGTACATTCCCACATAATCCAGCCGCTAACCCTACAAAAAAGCCGAGAGTAAAAGCTAGCTAGTTAAGTGAACACCACGGTTTGCAGCAGCAGGTTAATCTAAGCGCATAAATGCACTTATTCCACTAACTATTTTTCCAATCAGCTCAAATTGATGCACTTTTGCACCTATTTACGTCATTTCCACCTCATTTATTGAAAATAGATGCACTTTTGCACTTATTCAAACTTTTCGCGCCGTGCAAGCACACTTCACTCACACTACGTGCACAATCCAAATTCACACCCTACTCACACTACATTCACAATCCATATACACCATTTCAATCCCGCTGTATCTACAAAGTTGCATGCAATTAAATCACACTCCACATACAATTCGCATACAATCCAGTCACACTCCACATACATACAAGTCGCATCTACAAATGCACACGTTAACACATATTCAGCCTTCACTTCTAATTCCTCTCTTACCTACTTCCACTCCTAGTACCTAAATAAAAGGATAAAAAGCCGAGCGTATTAGCTCATAGCTGACAATACGAATGCCTTTTCCAGATACAACTGGACGCAGTTTGCCAACGTCACACAGCCTTTTCAAATATTTGACTGCTGTGCGGC
The DNA here is from genome assembly GCF_052113545.1 of Paenibacillus sp. TAF43_2. NCBI lineage: Bacteria > Bacillati > Bacillota > Bacilli > Caryophanales > Paenibacillaceae > Paenibacillus > Paenibacillus sp. TAF43_2. The sequence goes on along the minus strand of NZ_JBFRDK010000119.1, from coordinate 12,012 downwards.
GATTAATATGAAACTCTTTCATCACATCGGCTGGGCGAATGTTCTTGTTCGACCTTAACGCATAATGCAATAACTCACGCTCATAACGTGTCATGTTTTGCTCTTGTGTGTGTGTCACCAAATAAGGAGCCAGCAGCGACTGCAGCAAAGACACAATAAGTTGTGGCTTTTCCTCCAACTCGTCATAAGGTATGGACACGACGCGGTATCCAAGCACTTGCAGAAATGTCTCCCGATTTAATTCCCGTCGGTATCGAATTCGATCGGTATTCTGAACATGAGGTCCATACCCCTTAATTTCGAAAGCAAACCTCGTCGCTCCCCGCTGCCAAACTAAATCAATATAAAAAGGGTTCCCGCGCCAATCCACGACTTCGTACTCCGGATGTAAATGATCAAAACTACCCATCATCGGCCACCAAACTTGCTTCAAAAACAAACGTTCACCATGCCCATGTCCCCGCTGAAGCCTGCTCTTGTGCTCTCCCTTACTTGCACGCAAATGTTTTTTCAACCATTTCTCATGTTCTTCAGCAAATTCCATCTCTCATCCTCCTTGAAATGAAAAAACGTCCTTGGTTCCTCTTGTACAGAGGAAAACCAGGGACGTTCTACGTCACAATTTTTTATTCAACTTTTTATAATATGTCATACTATGACGTTCGACGTCACACTTTTTTTATTTACCTTTTTATAAGATGTCAGCCTATGACGTTCTACGTCACAACTATCTTATTCAACTTTTAAAAGATGCCAGCCTAGGACATTAATACCACATCTAAAGCTGTTTCCCTTTTTCACACTCTCTCTAAGTTGTTACATTCGTGCCAGTAGAGCAGCTGCCTCTGCACGAGTCAAAGTCGCGAGCGGCTTGAAGCTTCCATCCTTATAGCCAGTAATAATACCGGAATCTATTATTGCGCCCACCAGCCCAAGGTTTGATGCTTGTATGGATGATTTGTCAGAAATCTTAGCTAAGCCGTCCGTTTTTTCAATCAACTTTAGTGCTTTTGCTGTCCATACCGCTACCTCTTCTCTTGTAATCGGCTGTTCCGGCTTGAAGCGATTTCCATAGCTTGAAGCATCAATCCAGCCTTGTGCGACAGCCGCTTCAATAAAAGGCCTAGACCAGCGCGTGCTGGGGACGTCAAGAAATGACAGGTTTTCTGCTTGCGAAGAGACTTTCAATTTCTTCGCAAGCATAGCTAGAAACTGCTCCCTCGTTACCTGAGCTGCAGGACGATAGGTTCCATCAGGAAAACCGTCAACAACGCCTGCTGCAGCAAGTTCCTCAACAGCTCCTTTTGCCCAGTGCAGCTTCAAATCGGAAAATAAAAGTCCAGAAGTATGTTTAACCTCAATATCAGAGAAGGTTAATTCACCAGCTGAATCGATAACTGCTACTTGTAAGTTGTTGCTAATTTTACTTACTGCCGTCTTTTCTCCTGCAATAGGGAGCTGCCATTTCAGCTTGCCTGCTAAATCATACGATGCAAGGGAATGTCGTCCTAAATCAGATAAAGTAAGAAGCCATTCAGTCTGCTGCTGATTAATGCTATTGGATTCGAGATAACTTTTTACGTTAATAAAACGGACAAGCTCTTCTCCCTCCGTCACGCCAATACCCTCGCCAGGTTTAAATATAACGAGCTTTTCTCGGCTTAGAAATGGTCCTGTATAGGCGTATACCTTCAAATTTTTCTTCCATTTCGATTTTCCGTCTTTATCAACTGCTTCTACGGAGCCTTGTGAGCTGCCTGTAGCAATGGTGCCATCCTGAAGCAGCAAAGGTTTATAAAATGTATTATCTGACGCGCCAAGCTCATACTTCCAGCGTATGCTGCCAGATGAAGCATTAATAGCATATAGCGTGCCATGTCTACGAATTTGTACTATTCCTGAAGGAATAGTAGCACTCTCACCAACCCACTCATCTGCCGTAGTGATAACATATAAAGTGTCTCCAGTATCATTTAAAGTTGGCTCAAAATGTGTGATCTCTCCGCTCAAGGATATCGACCAAAGCCGAGTATCTGAAACATTTGATGCTTCAAGATAACTGGTAGCGCTTCGTTTGTTGCCATCCCTTACCATATTATTATTTGTGAAGCCTGAGTATCTATTACCGGAACGATCCCAGCCAAGCATAGTATTGCGCTGATTAGCTGCCACCATATTATGAAGAACCTGCTTGCCGCTGCTTGGATCAAATGCTGTAAGCAAACCGCTATTCGTTCCTACAAAAAGCCGTCCATCCGGTCCAATTGCAGGCCTCGCCCATACCTGCTCCTTCAAATCGTATTGCCACTGTAGCTTTCCTTCCAAGCTGACAGCTGCTACCTTCCCTTGACTGCTAAGTGCATAAACCGTACCATCATCCGAGATGAGGGGAGCCTGGTATACCTCATTAATACTGCTATTCAGTGTAGGCAGCGACACTCCCCATTTTTTCACAAGCTGAGCGCTATAGGTAACCCCAGGCTCATTCATATATGCTCGCTCGTTTACCTTAATTTTCATTGTCGTCTTCAGATGCAAATATTCAGCGCTCACCTCAACCTCGCCAGCTCCAACCGTATGAAGGCCGTTTTTATCAAAATAAGCAATTTTTTCATTGCTGCTGCGATAAACGATTCCCTGTGGATTGGTCTGCTCCTTGCCATCTGCCCACTTCACAGTCGCAAATAGAGAGTATGTAGTTTTTGATTCAAACGATGGAAATATGTTTCCAAACGTAATGGAAACCGCATCGCCCTTGTTTGAGGCTTGTTTGATTTCAAGCGCGCTTACCCTACCGCTCTCTGTTCCAACATATATCGTATTGGTATCCCTATACGTTAAATAAATGGGGGAATTCATGTTGTACTCTGTTAGCTTCGTTAATTTCATATCCGATAAAACTACTTTGTCATAACCGTTTAATAAAATCATTCCATTGTCTAACCAAACAACCGAGGTTGTGTAAATACCGCTCTTTATAGAGGAAAGCAGTTCCCCTCCTTGACTAATTCGAAGCAACCGATGCTTAAAATATTCATTTTGCTCGGTTTTCTCAACTTTCGTCTTATCATAACCAGTCAATGAGCTGTAGAAAAGAAGGAAACCATCTTTTTCCAGGTGCATTGCCGTTCCATTTTCCAATACATTAGTATCTTCGTCGATTTGCAGCTTCCATATCAATTTTCCTTGCGTATCAAATTTAGAAATGACGGCATCTCTCGTTACGATATAAGCGTTTTGTTGATCATCAAAAACAATAGGAGCGTAAGTCCTTGCACTTAACGAATAGCTTTGTTTCACAGCTCCCTCGCTGATCACTTTAACCTCACCTGGACTTCTGTCCTGATTAAGCTGTGAACTACCCGATTGATCTCCTTTTTTCGAAGCCTCTAAATATACGATTAAATTGCCTTGCTTGTCCGTCATTGGGGTATTATAAGATGATCCATACAAATTGACTTTCCAGCGCGATGAGCCGCTAGCATTTAATTCCTCAGCATAAGATGTAGATTCTAAGCTTAGCTTACCCTCAACTAATTTAGTATCTAGGTTATAAGATGTAATAAAAACCTTATCCTCTAAAGTGCCTGCGTGCTTTACCAAATTTCTAATACCGGTTCGTTCCATTGCTTTCTTGCCATCCGTGCGCAAGGCAAGCAGCAGCTCCCTTGATCTGACTTGAATATAGATTAAGCCGTTACGTTGAACGACAACCTTTTGAAAGCTTGAATAGGTTGTTTCATACTCCCATTTTTTAACGCCATCTTTGTTGAATGCATATAAATTCCCTCTTGAGCCGACATAAAGGGTCCCGTCTGCTCCTATTTCGAGCTGACCTTCCCTTTCTGAAGAAGTAACATCCATAGGACTAACATCAGCAGTCCACAGCTGCTTGCCAGCAGAGCTAAAAGCATAAACCTTCCCTTGCTGAGATAGGATGTACACCGTGCCGTCCTCACCGATGGCCGGATTCGCAGCTGCACCTCCCTTGATACTTTCGCTCCATCGCTCTGCTAAATAGGAAGCAGCAGGTTTAGCCTCATTCGCTTGGACAGAGGACGAAGCGCCTATGCTTGGAAGGAGCAGTGTAAAAACGATCAGCAAGCAAATTCCGATTTTATAATAAAACCATCTGTTCATGTTGGTCCCATCTCCCATTTATACTAATTATTATCTCTCAAATCTAAATTTATAATAGTAGATTGGTTGAATAGAGTAAAGGAATTTAGCAGCCTCTCTCGCTCAAGAAGGCGGTAAACAATAACCGACTAAGTCCTTATTCAGGATTCTCAGCCAGCAATTACGGTTCCGACTGATTACACAGCAGAGGGTTTGCCTGCAGGAATAGAATTTCTAAGCTGCTCCATTAAAGAAGCAAAGCTTCTACAGCTTAGCTACGGAATGAACATGTAACCCACAACCATAATTCTCTGGTTCTACAATGTGATCATCCCGATAAAGCTGCCCAAAGGTCTACTGACTCTCGGGCAGATTTTTTTATGGATTTACATCTACAACTGAGACCACCACCCAATCCCAATTGTAATTTCCAATAAAGAACAGCCTATAACTGCTATAAGAATAGCCGCAGCCCCGTCGCCCGTCGCAGACAGTCCCCGCCTAAAGCCTAGCACCGAAATGGCCCGAGGACCGTTACGAAACAATCTTCCAGAGACTACAATAAGGACATAGATGAGCTACACGAAAGGATGACTGTATATGAAAAAATTATTTCGATCAACGACAGACAGCAAGCTGACAGGTCTATGCGGAGGCATCGGACAATGGCTCGGCATTGATTCCACTATTGTTAGATTGTTAGTTGTCATTGCGGCGTTCTTCAGCTTCGGAACGGTTATACTCGCATATTTTATAGCTACCCTCTTTATCCCAAAAGCAATTAACAACGACTTTCGATTTGCCGATCACTATTAGATCAAATAAACGAATGAAAATGAAAATAAAACCAAACATAAAATTTTAAGGAGAGATTATCAATGGGAATTTTACAACGAGTAGTTAGTATGACAAAGGCAGCAGCAAATGAAATGTTGGACAAGATGGAAAATCCGGTCATGATGCTTAATCATTATTTGAGAGATTTGGATGAGGAAATTGCCAAAACTGAGCATGCGTTGGCACAGCAGCAAGCACAGGATCGTATGCTGCAATCTAAACTAAGTGAATTCAACGGTCAAGTAAGCTATTACGAGGGTAAAGCAGAGCAAGCGGCAGTTGAGGAACGTGAAGCAGAAGCACGTACGGCGCTTGAAGCGAAGCTGCTGTATCTAGAACAAGCTGAAGAAACGGCAAGACTGCAGCAGCTAGCAAAGCAAGCGGTACTTGACCTCGGTTATCGCATTGAGGCATTGAAAGAAGAGAAAACACGGCTGCAAGGAAAACGCGCTGAGCTCATTACTCGCGTGCAGCAGACAACTGCAACCTCTACCGGCTATTCCAACTCCCTTCATGGAAGCTCCGCTTCACAAGGGTTCGATCGGATTGAACAGAAGGTGATGGAATTAGAAGCACAACGTGAGCTTACAAAAGGTTCATACAACAGCTTACATGCTGGCGCATATGGTTCCGATCAGCAGCTCGAGCAGCGCAAAGCTCGTGTGGATGAAGAACTTAAACGGCTTCAAACTAAAAAAGCCTAAGTACAACTTAAAGCGGCGGGCAAGACGTATAGTAACGTCATTGACCGCCGCTTTATTCGTTAGAATATTATTTTAAATTAGGATGAAGAAGAGCCAATAAATTGAAATACGCCAATTGCTATCAGTAGAACGACGAATATCAGGATGAACCACAGTACAAACTTAAGAGCGTTAGAAGAATTCGATTTACGTTGAAGTTTTTCCTCAACGTTAACTAATCGTTCTTTAAGCTCCTGTATTTCTTTTTCCTGTTGCTGCATTCTTACCCCTCCCTGGCAAATAATCTCGATTGACAAGAATATGTTTTCTTTACATTTTTCATTCTTTTGTAGATTAAAAAAAACACTAGATCATCAATATATCATGATCTAGCGTTTTTTTCATTTATTTACTAATTTTACAGAGGTTCTTTAACTGTTGTTTGTTCGATGAAAGTCGATGTTGTCAGCTCCATATTAACAAAATCGTCGTCCCTTCACCCGGTGTTGTTTTCACCGTAATCCTGCCACCCATAGCTTCAATCAGTCCCTTCGATATAGCCATGCCAAGTCCAGAACCGTTGGTGGTGGATGCGGTATCCGTGCCGCGATAATAACGCTCAAAAAGCCGATTTAATGTAACTTCATCCATACCATCGCCATCATCGGTGAATTTTATCGTAATTCCGCCACCTTCTTCAGTCGCCAGAAGCGATACCGTCAAAACGGTATCAGGCGGGTTATGAAGCAGCGAATTAGCAGTTAAATTATTAACTACCCTCTCAAGCCAAGGTGTATATAATTGGACCCAAACATCATCTTGCGCAGCATGAAATACAATGCGCTGTTTTCCATAAGCAGGATCGGCCGCAGCCTGCTGAAGCGCTTCATAAAGCCAGGCGTTCAGTTCAACCTTCATCGTCTCAGGAGGAAGAATTCCCGACCTCAATCGGTAAGTCATAGCAAGATCGCTGATCAACATATCCATATGAGCCGATTTTTCCAGCATCGTCGCAGAAAATTTACGTACCTCCTCCTGAGACCAATCATATGCCGGCTCCGCTAATAAATGGGCATAACCAGTTATAGAGGATAACGGCGTCTTCAAATCATGGGTAACGCCAGCAATCCATTCTTCTCTCAGGCTTTCCGTTTGCTCCCGCATCGCTTGCTCTCTCTTCAAGGCATTGGATAGCTTTTCAATAGAAACCATCACATCAGCAAAAACACGATACCTTCGCCGCCATTTCCCTGCTGAAGTTCGGCTTCGATGAAGACCTCTACGATCAACAGGTTCTTCATACACGGTTTTCCCTATTGAATCGAGCCATACAAGCATGTGCAGCATCGGGGCGCCAAAACGATGGGCTTGCCATAATGAGAGGAGTACGAACAAGACCAGTAAGGAGATAAACAAGAAAATGGACCCAATAATGACTACCTGTGCTTCCTCCGGTATCCACTTCTTTTTGCCCGAGTCTCCCGCTACAGTATTCGGCTCTCCGACAAGCCAGGTGTTTCCAGTTTCCGCATCATGCGAGGTTGCTATCCGGTAACCGTATCTTTCACCATACAATGTGCGAAGCGAAAGTTCCGGAACGGAGTATAGGGAAGGCACCGCATCGGGCTTGTTATAGGAGACCAATTCCACGCCTGCCGAATCGATCAGTTGAACAAAAGCATGAGCCGATCTTATTTTTCCTGATAAGGCATCTGGAAGGACTAATTTCTTATCAGAAACAATGAATTCCACTTCATTTAATTGTTCCAAAATAGGCTCTATTACTTTTGGAGCCCCATAGACCATTGTGAATTTCTTCCCATCCTTCTGCTGTATCCATAGCGCAATCTGGTAAGGAAATGCGCTCTTCCCCATCCAGTGTTCCACTAATTCACCTGGTCCGTATTGGTTAGGAACATCTTTGGGCGTATTATAAGCACTTGCAACTTTTCCATTCTCATCTAGGCTTTGCAGCCAGCCATTGTTTTTCTTCACCTGTCTCAGCAAGCTGGGTGCAAACGTAATGCCGTTCTTGCCAAGCTTTGAGGATTCTACCATCTGTTCTAACCCTACACTGGCAAAATCACGTGTAATGTTAATTTCGCTAAACCGCTGCAGCATCCAATAAAAGGTTAGCGCAGCTATGAGAAGAACGATCATTCCTGCTATTGCGAGTTGAAGAACGAACTTTAGTGTTAGTTGTCGCTTAATATTCATGGCATAGTAAGCTCCTGCTGATCCGCTTTAACTAGTTTGTAGCCCATACCTCTGACGTTAACGATAAATTTTGGGTTAGACGGATCAGCTTCAATTCTTTCTCTTATCCGATGAATATGGACCATGACCGTATTGTCATCACTGAAGGCTTCTTCACCCCAAACCTTCTCATACAGCTCGCTTTTACTGAATATTCGATTAGGGTTTTTGCATAGAAAAAGCAGCAGCTGAAACACAAGCGCAGGACATGAAACAGCCTGTCCTTCAATAAATAGTTCACCTGCTGTCTCATCTAATTTAAACCGGCCGTAATCAAAAACGTTAGATTTTCGATTGTGAGAATCTTCTGAGGTATTTTTTAAGGCATCCGTTTCCGTTGACGAACTAAAGTACCGCCGCAGCTGCGCCCTTATGCGGGCTACCACTTCCAGCGGATTAAATGGTTTGGTAATGTAGTCATCTCCGCCAATCGCAAACCCTGTCAGCTTGTCGAAATCCGATGTTCTCGCGGTTAGAAATAAAATTGGCGCGTTCGTCGTTTGACGGATAAAAGGACATATTTCAATTCCGCTGCGCCCTGGCAGCATCACATCCAGTACAATTAAATCGTATTTTTTAGCTTCACAAGCTTCAATGGCTTCTTCACCCGATTGCACGGTATCAATATTCATGTAGCCTTCCTTGCGCAATACCGTCTGCAAAAGCTCCAGTAGCGCTTGCTCATCATCAACGAGCAAAATCGATGCATGGTTCATTCGTGCCAGCTCCTTCCGCCAACTGATGTTTATATCATCATAGCATGATTTTTTTCACTTTAAATCATTCTAATCTTAAGGGAAGCTTAATTCGTCCCCATTCACCCTTCTTAAAGTTAAGAGTGCGTTAATGATGGGTTTCATAAGAGCTAAGACTCTGCTGCTACAATGGTACTATCGGGAGGCGATGAAAATGAAAAAAGGAGCAACGAAATATATATATGGTACAGCAATGACTGCAAAATCGGCATTAGCCGCAGGTTCACTAGCTATACTTCTAGCCGCTTGCAGCGGAGGAAATTCAGCAGTGACCACCAACACAGGAGCTGTGCAAACAATGAACCCCACTGAGACGACGAACCAATTACTTAGGCCAGACGACCTGCCAAAGGCACTGCTGGACGGCAAGTATAAGGAAATTTATGCCCGTTTTAATCAGCCTTTAAAAGATGCGGTAAGCGAAGCTGATTTAGAAAAGACGGGAGAGGAGTTTGCGAATGGTATCCATAGCTTCGAGAAATCCTCTACTATAAAGCTTAATGGTTACGACCGGCGCATATGGGTAAGTGACGAGGGGAATAAGGGGCTTCTTGGAATGTTTGATTCTGACGGAGTCATTACATCAATTCAAGTTCAGGAACTAACTTCCTCACCTGAAACCGATTCGAAGCTGAGCAAAAATAAATATGCTTTACCTTTTGAAGGCGACTGGTTTGTATTTTGGGGCGGCGAGAATGTTCTTGTGAATTATCATTATGAACTAGAGATTCAGCGGTACGCCTATGATTTTATCCAAACAAAGGATCATTTTTCCTATAAAGGTGACCCGCTCAAAAATGAAAGCTATTATGCCTTCGAGAAAGAAATCATTGCTCCAGCGGACGGTACAGTCATATCGGTAGTGAATGATATTATAGATAATGCGCCTGTTGGGGTAATGAATCCGAATCAACCTGCTGGGAATAATGTCGTCATTGATCACGGTGGAGAATACAGCCATCTGGCACATCTGAGGAAAGGCTCTGCAACAGTTAAGCCAGGAGACAAGGTCAAAAAAGGCGACGTCATCGGTCTGACCGGCAATTCAGGCAACAGCAGTGAGCCCCATTTGCATTTTCAGCTATCAGACGGACCCGATCTATTCACTTCTCGATCCATCAATGTGACTTGGGAAAATGCGATGAAGCCGACTCAAGGCGAAACCATTTCCTCAGCTAATTAAATAATAACTGGAGGAACATTATGATTGAATGGATTCAGCAAACGGATGGGATATGGCCATATATTGTTTTATTTTTACTCGCAGCAGCGCCGTGGTTGGATGTATTTCTAGTCGTACCGCTTGGCATCGTAGCAGGATTATCGCCAGTAGCAGTGGCCATTATCGGATTTGCAGGCAACTTTCTTTTGGTACTGCTTCTGGGCCTGTTTTTCAAACAATTTTCGAAGTGGAATACGAATCGGAAATTGAAAAAGGGCATTACCACAATATCAAAAAAGGAGACTCGAGCAAGGCGAATTTGGGAGCGTTACGGCCTTCCCGGACTTGCCCTGCTGGCTCCCCTTATTGTGGGCACCGACATCGCGGCTTTATTAGCTTTGTCATTAGGCTCCTCGCGAAAACGCGTCATTCAATGGATGGCAGTCAGCCTTGCCGTATGGACCATTGTAATGGCGCTCGGCTCTGTTTATGGATTCAGCTATATGAAAATAATTTAAAAAAGGGTTATCTCACATTGGTGTATCCACCTTTGTAAGATAACCCTTTAGTATTTAGTCTTTTAAATCAAATTAGATTTTTTAAGAAGTCTTTGGATGATCACAGCCACTTCTGCTCTCGTGATTTCATCTTTTGGAGCAAGCACAGTGCTGCTTCTGCCTGAAAAGATCTCCACTTGCAAGCAATCGAGGATGCTGCTCTTCGCCCACTCGGATGCGGCATTCGCATCTTTATAAGGAAGCAGCAATTCTCCAGCTTCACTTGCTGCAAGACTAGGTTTCAAGCCGGTGATTTTCATTGCTTTTGCAATGATCGCCATGGCTTGCTCTCTCGTTATTTTGTCCATAGGACGGAAGGTTCCATCTTCATATCCATTAATAAGACCATTTGAAAATGCGGTTTGAATATAGCTGCTATACCATTCATTTTTGTTCACATCCGAGAATGACGATGAGCTTGTCTCCAATTTCAAACCTAATCCCCGAACGATAATAGCAGCAAACTCCGCACGAGTAATCGATTTATTTGGATTAAACATTTCATTGCCGACACCTGTTATTACCATTCGTGAACCCATATCATTCACAGCTTCTTTTGCCCAATGCCGCTCTACATCCTTAAATGCAAGTGGATGCCAGACAATGGTGTACGTGCTGTTCGTTAAGCTGTTCACTACGGCATAATACTTGTCATTCTTAACGACAAGTTTAGTTGGAACATGACGAACTGATCCATTTGGTTCGACCACGATCCCTGTCGTTATTCGGTTAGAATCAATGCCATTTGGAATAGCTATCATTCTTTCTACATACGCATCGAATTTAGAAACTTCAATCGTTTTTCCATCATACGAAGCTCGCACTGTAAAATTAAGCGGTGGAACAACCATCTCAAACTGGCCTTTAACTGCTGCACTTTCCACCATTTTTATGGTATCTGCTAATGGCTTGGCAATCTCTATCTCGAGCTTGAGGTCTTGAAGATTTAATTTTTTTCCAAAAAGCTTAGTCAGTGCATCAATGCTGATCTGTGAAGCAGGTATTGTATACGTAAATTGATCATGTTGAAGGACTAATGTAGCTTGCTTCTGTTCCAAATCAGAAATGATTTGCCCATTTATCTGTGAAGCATAAACATCTGAGCTGCCTTTTAACGGAATCGTAATGACAGCATGCTGATCCTCAGACTCCAATCTGTTCTTAAGCTTATTCGGATCCACGATAATGGTTGTGACCTTTTGGTTATTCACAATTTCTGTAGTCGCTTTACCTGCGTATTCAATTTTACCGTTCACCAGCACTTCAACATCGGTTTCGTCCGTTTTTGGCGGGTTTGGCTGTGAAGGTTCAATTGAATAAGTTGTTACCGTCAAGACATTCGAGTTTCCTTCATTCGCTCCGCCTGTTACAACTAGACGGAAGTCATATCCCGTTGCGGCGGACAAACCTGTTACCGTTGCTGTTGTTGCATTAGTCGCAAGTGCACCTGTTGTCGCTGTTGTCCATGTGTTTGTACCTGTTGGCGATTGCTCAACTTTAATGTTTGTTGCACCTGCTGCTGCGCTCCATGTGAACGTTGCGCTTGTTCCCGTTTTGCTTGCACTCGCGAAGTCTGTAAGTGCGATCGGGTTTGTCATCACCGTTACTACATTTGAATCGCCTGCATTCGCTCCGCCTGTAAC
>NZ_JBFRDK010000118.1:0-20895 GCF_052113545.1 Paenibacillus sp. TAF43_2 | reverse complement strand
AACTTATCTTATTAGGAGGATTCATTCATGAAGATGCAACCAATACGTGTAGGTGTCGCTGGCATAATCGCAGCAACGGTGATCGGCGCAGGTTTTACGGCTCCAACGGCAGGTGCAGCACCGGCTGTGAAAACTTTCTCCACGATTCRACAACCATGCCTCATTAGCCAAGATACGATCAAACAGATCGGTGATAAATATGGAATAGATATTAGCAAGCTTTTGAATGGCAGCTTCATTCAATGGCCTACGACAGGCGGTAACACAGGAACAGTAACAAAACCGGGAACAGGTACTGGAACAGTAACTAATCCGGGAACAGGCACTGGAACAGTAACTAAGCCAGGAACAGGTACTGGAACAGTAACTAAGCCAGGAACAGGCACTGGAACAGTAACAAAACYGGGAACAGGCACTGGGACAGTAACAAAACCGGGAACAGGCACTGGTACAGGAACTGAAACAAAACCAGGCACAGGTACCGACACAGGAGCTTCCAATTTGAGTGCTTATCAATCACAAGTTGTCGACTTAGTTAATAAGGAACGTGCTAAAGTTGGCTTGTCCGCTTTGAAGAGCGATACGCTTCTTACGAAAGTAGCGTCAGAGAAAGCAAGAGATATGGACGTTAACAATTACTTCAGCCACACATCGCCGACATACGGATCTCCATTTGATATGATGCGTTCTTTCGGAGTGACTTATTCTTATGCTGGTGAGAACATTGCTTCTGGTCAAAAAACACCACAAGATGTTATGACAGCTTGGATGAACAGCCCAGGTCACAAAGCAAACATTCTTAGCGGCAACTTTACAAAAATCGGCGTTGGTTATGTAAACGGCGAATGGGTTCAAATGTTTATCGGCTAGTCTTTCCTTACACCTTAGACAACATCAATACGTTAAGGGCGGACAACCGCCCTTAACAAGATTTATAATCACGTGATCGAAGTTGTGAAACTTCGGGAACGCACAGGAGGATTTACCCCATGTTTAAAAAACGTACATTAGCAGCAGCAGTAGTAGGATTATCGGTTATGATGGCAGCAGGAACAGTAAGTGCAGCTTCGAAAACACATACAGCGAATGACAATGATACATTCTGGAAGCTATCCAAGCAGTACAGTGTACCTTTGGATACACTAATGGAGGCTAATCCAAAAATCGATCCGCTTAACCTATATAAAGGTTTAAAGCTTACTATACCTTCCACAGAAGCTTCTGTAGAGAAGAAACCGGCAACGATGAATTCAGCAGCTGACGACTCCTCAAAAACAGTTAAAGCCATGAATGGTAAAGAATACGCTTACTCGAAAGCGCTTCTCGTACAAGCTACAGCTTATACAGCAGCAGCATCTGAGAATGGCAAGTGGGGAGCAGTCGACTACTTTGGAGACAAGCTCCAGGTTGGTACGATTGCCGTAGATCCGAAAATGATACCTCTTGGCACAAAGCTTTATGTGACAGGGTATTCCTATAATGGTTTGCCGCAAGGCGGAATGATTGCAACAGCAACAGATATTGGCGGTTCGATTAAAGGCAATCGCGTTGATATTTTTGTACCAGGCTCAACAAGCCAAGCCATGTCTTTTGGTATCCAAAACGTGAAAGTATTCGTTCTTGAATAAAAATATAGATGTAAAAGGCAATCCACTCTTCATGAGGGATTGCCTTTTTTTTACAGAAAACTCAACGGGCTGCGGATTGTCCGACGAGCTCAGGCAATGTAACGAGCTCATACCCTTTGCTTTCCAGCAAATGGATGAGCTTCGGGAGTGCAGCAACCGTTCCGGATAAGCTTTGGCCGACTCCTCCGCCTGCGTGCTGTAAAATTATCGATCCAGGTTGAAGTGTTCTTTTTATATTTTGCAGCACCAATGCGCTGCTAGGATTGTTTTTCCAATCTACGGAATCCACATCCCAGTTGACGATAGCAAATCCAGCCTGCTTGCTCCATCTTACTTGCTGAGGAAGCAGTTCTCCATATGGCGGTCGTATAAAATGAGGAGAATATCCGACTATATTTTTTATTATGGTGTCCGTTCGCCAAATTTGCTTCTGATACTTCGTTAAAGTAAGCTTTGAAAAAATGGCGTGGTCATAAGAGTGATTACCAATGACATGCCCTTCGTTATGTATCCGCTTTACTAATGCAGGGTATTTGGCAGCACGATTTCCTACAATAAAAAAGGTAGCGCAAACATCATGCTCCGCTAATATATCCAAAATAGCTGGTGTATATCTTGGATCGGGAACATCATCAAACGTTAGCGCGACTCTTTTCTTATTACGAGGCCCATTAAGGAGAAAGGCATTAGGAAATTGCCTATGAAGCCTATCCCATGACACGACAGCAGTTTTTCGTTTTTTTGATTCTTTTGCAGGTTTGAACTGAGCTATTTGCTGCTTATCGGCAGCTGAAGCATAGGAATCGGTTGAAAGGTTAAGCAGCATACAACCGATTAAAGCAATGCCCGCCACAGTCTTCCCCATTTTATGTGGTGTTTTCCACATTTGCATCAGTCCCCATGATTGATTGTAAACAAGCCGTGCCGCTATTTTACCCATGCTGCATACTTTCATGCGCTTTACTTTAAAAAAAGAGAGGCTTAAACTAATATAGTTCACCATTTCATGGCAGGGAGGTTATCTTTTATGAAGTTATTGCAGTTTAAGCAATCCGATCAACTAAGACTCGGCGTGCAGGTTGACTTAGGAATTATTGATATTAAAACGGCCTCTCAAGCTCTGGATATTCCAGCTCCGCTTTCAATAGAAGAAGTTATAAGAGGCGGTAAAACAGCATTAGCGGAACTTCAAGCGGTTATTGAGGCTGTCGTTGCAACTAACAACCACATGTATGTGCTTGAGGACACAAATTTCGCTTACGCACCGGTCGTTTCGAACCCGCAAAAAATAATTTGCGTCGGTTTAAATTACCGCAAGCATGCAGAGGAGACGAAAGCTGAAATTCCGACCACCCCTATTTTGTTTAATAAATTTGCCAATGCCCTGAGTGCACATGGTGATGAGGTGGAGCTGCCGCTTACGAGCAATGAGGTGGATTATGAAGCTGAGCTTGCGATCATTATAGGAAAAACGGCAAAAAACATCGAAGAAGCGGAAGCGCTTGATTATGTTTTTGGCTATAGCTGCGCTAATGATTTGTCAGCGAGGAACCTGCAGCGCCGTACATCCCAGTGGATGCTTGGCAAAAGCTGCGACGGATTTGCACCAATTGGTCCTTATATCGTAACGGCAGATGAAGTAAATGATCCGGATAAGCTCACTATTTCTTGCCGCGTAAACGGTGTTCAAAAGCAGCATTCGAATACGGAAGATATGATTTTTTCTTGCCGATCTATCATTAGTTATATTTCTAAGCATATGACACTCGTACCAGGCGATATCATATTAACAGGGACTCCGGAAGGGGTAGTAATCGGATACCCGAGAGATCAAAGGGTTTATTTAAAATCAGGTGATGTGGTAACTGTGGAAATCGAGCAGCTTGGTGAGTTAACTGTCACAATGAGATAACGAAATGCAATTGATAATCATTTTCGTCCGATGTATAATAAATCGTATCGTTTATTATTGTACATTCATGTTATGGAAGGACGAGAACATCAATGAATGAAGCGTTGTTTGCGATGTTGGATGACAGCTATGATTTAACGGTAAATAAACGAGAAAATCTTCTGTTTACCTGCCCTGCAATAGATCTGTTAGATGAGAACAAATTGAAGCAATTATTAGCTTTCTATACACCGTTAGTTAAAGGCATGGACCCTTCCGTAGGGGAAGTGTACATGGCAGGTTGGTTTCGCGGGCCTATGCTGGGCTTGCTTTATACGTTGTCTGTTTTGAAACAAGCGCCGGATTTATCACTTAACAATTTAACGGTTCAAATATACAAGGCTGAATATAACAATCATGAATATATTGCTGTCAGCTTTTACTTACATAACTCTGAATTTGTAGCGGCTCCACTACCTTTAGATGAACAAGACATGTGGATTAAGGATAAAATCAGCTCTTTTTTTGAGCATACGATACGTCCTGTATTTGACATGATTGCAAAGGTAGGAACGTTGAAAGTAGGCATGCTTTGGAGCCAGCTTCCTACCTCGCTTGAATATGGGTATGACAGAATGCTGAGTGCCGAAGTAGATGAACAGGCAAAGCTAAGCATTGTGACCAATTTCAATATGGTCAAATCGCTTGATGGCGAGGTTTTCGGCAGAAGCAAAAATCCGCTTGATGTGAAATTCCGTATGACAGAGTCATTGGGAGACAAAGATAAGCAGGTTCGGCTGAAAGCAGCATGCTGCTTGTATTATTTAGTTGATGGCGGCTATTATTGTTATACTTGCCCAAGGGTTAAAGAAAGTGTTCGTGCAGAACAGCGTGAAGAATATCGCTGCAAGCAGCAGGCGTAAAATAAGAAAGACCATAATCATCCATTTTGAATGGAAGGATTATGGTCTTTTTTTGTTGCGTGATAAGCAATCAAAAACTTGTTTATTTCATTTTGAAAACATTAATGGTTCTGAGCAGCTGAGCCGCCATTGTACGCATACGTTCCGTTTCTTCTACCACTGCTTGTACAGATGCGATCTGCTCATTCATCGAAGCGGATACTTGCTCCGTGCCAGCAGCCGATTGCTGCGTAATCGCGGATATATTTTGGATGGCTCCGGAAATTTTGCGGGCACTCTC
Source organism: Paenibacillus sp. TAF43_2 (assembly GCF_052113545.1). Lineage (NCBI taxonomy): Bacteria > Bacillati > Bacillota > Bacilli > Caryophanales > Paenibacillaceae > Paenibacillus > Paenibacillus sp. TAF43_2. Next base: position 16,173 of record NZ_JBFRDK010000118.1, on the reverse strand, counting down.
AAGCATAGCGTCGCTTTCTTGGGAGAAAACATAAATTTTATCCGTAATAAATTGAACACTTTGAACAATTTCTGAGAATACGACTTCGGATTCCTTAATATGCTCCGTTTGCAGCTTAACGACCTCTTCGTTTGTTTTCATATTGCTGATCGTTTGCTTGATACCCTCGTCAATACTTTTCACTAGGTTGAATACTTGTTTAGTTGAAGCGCTGGATTCCTCAGCAAGCTTGCGGACTTCCTGTGCAACAACGGCAAAGCCTCGTCCGTGCTCGCCTGCTCTTGCGGCCTCGATAGAGGCATTCAATGAAAGCAGGTTAGTTTGCTCAGCCAAATCGGAAATAGTCGTCGTAATTGCACTAATACCTCTTGCTTTGCGGGCTAGATCTTCAATTGTAGCTGATACCTTCTCGGTTGCCTCAACGTTGCGGCGCATGCCGTCGGCTTGAATATCAAGAGCCTTCATGCCTTTATCTACGAGCTGAAGCGTTTGCTCAGAGCGTGTGTTCATTTCCTTTGTTGAGGTAGCGTAATCGGAAACTTTCTCTTCGATCTCAGTAATGGATTCGCTCATCTCCGATACGTCCTCGGAAATTTCGTTTGCGCCAGTAGCAAGCTCGTTTGCGGAAGCAGCAACCTGCTGCATCGCGATTTGAATATTATTATTTTTGTCAAAGATGCTGTGACTTGTATCGGACACATGACGGATGATGTTCGTCGTTTCCGTAAGAATGTCGCGAAGTTTATCAATCATACTGTTAAACGAATGTCCAAGCTCGCCTAAAGCTGATGAAGACGTTGTGTCGATTTTTTGAGTGAAATCACCTTTGGAAATACGAAGCGCAGTTCCTTTAATTTCATCAAATGAATTATTGATGGATCTCTCGATGAATGAAACGAGTGGAAGCGTAGCAATTGCCATAATGATTGTGAAAATAATTCCAGCGATAAGCGAGCCGCCTGATACTGATAATATGACAAGCATAATGAGGGCAAACACTGCTAAATTTAGGTAAGAAGTAATCAGCAGCTTATTTCGCACGGAAAGCGAATAGTACCATTGGATCATTATGTAAGCGCTCCTTTTAATAGAATATCCATATTATAGCACCAGCTGCGAAATTGGTCTATAATTGTCGATTCATAAAAAATAGATAAATAATGACCGCATGCGGCACTTCGGAAAATACTAAATACGTTTTCGGTGTAACAATAAATAGAAAATGATACCATTATCGGTAATTAGAAATCATTTTTATTATTAATTGATGGTTTAGACTGCATGGTACATAACTCCTAAGTAAGAAAGAAAAGCATCTTGAAATTAGAATTGAAAAATTAAATAAAAAATATCATTTTAGTTCGCAAGGTTCATTTTATTTAGATGTAATGAAATGATCTTTCTTTAATTATGTAAAATATAGTTATATAATCATTAAATAAGAGTCGAATAATATCAAATAAACAAAAATAATGTTGTTTAGTATATTGATAATGATAGAAATGGACTATATAATATGCGTTGAGACCTAAGTGGAAACTCATGCCTAATAAATCATAAAGGAGGATAATAAGTATGCAAACGGAATCTGCAGCTCTCGCTCGTCAAGTTGAATTTGTGTTTCGTCAGCTTGAAAGTGAACTGACAAACGCTACGGCTGGTACAGTATTAATACATATTCGGAACAATGCGGTGGGTAAATTTGGGGTTAGGCACCATCCAATCGAATGCAAAAATGGAAAGTTTGAGAGTGTCGATAAAGGATTGACAGCGGTTCAGGTACAGGCATTTAAACAAATGGCCATTGAATCGCTTAAGTTTAGGAAAGACTGGTCGCATGGCGAAATTTTATATGATTTTTCCGTTCGTTCAAGCGCTAATTCTTGGTCGGCAAGCATACTTTTTGAATCTAATTACAATATGGCCAATTGGAATTCTCGCTATTATCCGAAAAGAAATGATTTATGGGATTCACAATAACAAAAATACGTAAAGAAAAAAAAGAGCTGACGGCATCCGTCAGCTCCTCATTTTATTGTCCGAAATCAAGATCAGGATACACATAAGGCGATTCTGGAACCTTGATTCGTTCAACCCGCTGGGCTTCTAAAGTCATGACAACATGATTTATATAAGTTGATGTCGTTAACCTTCCTGTCACTGTCACCCATTCATCGTCGGCGTAATCCATCGCTTTAGGCCAAGATACCATAAGCCCATAAGGCACAGCGTCGGCTGAACAACAATTCATTGCAAATCTACTGACGGCAAATCGCTCCTTGCCCATCTCGTCCTCGTGGTAAATAAACCCCGAAATTTCAACTTCTTTACCGATCAACTTCTCCCGAAAGAGATCAAATGTCGTCAACGTCTCAATAAATTGAGTATCAGGTACACGGATCAGTGGTTGGCTGTACAGTTTCTTCGCGTATGCTGTATGTGCTTCCATATAGCCATCGAAAGGATAAAAGGCATCGACTCCGGCACCTTTCTCTTCAGCTGTTGAAATTCCAGATAAGCTGATCCCTTTTTTTGAAGCAATATCGCTCCCAAGCGTCCCGGCAGGGACGAGAAAACCGAGCAGCAGCGGAAAAATAAACAACCCATAAATGATGATGTTTTTGAACACGGATGGAGATGGCTCGTGCTCGCAATCACAGCTTGGCGTTTGATTTCCGATACGTTTCTGTAAAGCGGCATAGACTTGATAAATAGCTGCTGCATAGAGGCCTAACGCTGACAGCTTTACGTATACTTCCATTTTTGGAGCGATATAAAGAGCCATTTCACCCGTTCGATCCAAGTAGAGAATAAACAAAGCAAAACCTGTAAGAATTGCGGCACGCAAAAGATGATGAATCATAGCAGCGCCTCCATTATCCAAGCGCCGATGAAGGTTAGCGCCGCGGTTAGTACAATGAGAATAAATACGAATTTAATACGGAATGTCGTTAGCAGCATTAACGTATTTTTAAGATCGATCATTGGGCCGAATACAAGAAAAGCAAGCAGCGGTCCAAAATCAAACATGCCGCTGAACGATGAAGCAATGAAAGCATCTGAAGTGGAGCAGATTGATAGAATAAAAGCAAAGCCCATCATGAAAACGTATGAAAATAAAGGCTGATCAGCAAATGCCTCAAAGGTGCTGCGATCAATAACCGTTTGAATAATGGCAGTCAACATTGCTCCGAAAATGAAATATTTGCCCATTTCAAAAAACTCGTTTGAAGCATGCGATAGGGTTGAGGCGGCTCTTCCACGGAATCCAGTACCGCTTGTCCCATGCTCATGATTATGAGTGTGATTGCGGCTGTGTGTATGACCCTGCTTGATTAAATAAAACGGTTGAGCTAATTTGAGCGGACTGCTTCGCATAAATTTATAAAGGAGCAGGCCGATAATAACGGCTATGACAAAGGCCAATATCATTCGTGCGTAAGCCATTTCTGGCGTCGTTCGAAAAGCAGCAAAAGTTGATGCAAAAACGATTGGATTAACGATGGGGCCTGCCAATAAATAAACAATTCCAATATAAGCAGGCATGCCTTTGCGAATAAGCCGCCTGACAACCGGTATCATTCCGCATTCACATAATGGGAATAAAATGCCCAGCAGCGCCCCAAAAAGAACGCCTAATACCGGGTTTTTGGGCATAAATTTTTGAATGAGCTCGTCCGAAACGAAGACTTGCAGAAGTGCAGAAAAGATCACCCCGAGCAGGATAAATGGAAATGCTTCTAAAATAATGCTTATAAATAATATTTTGAAGGATTGCAAATTAGCGATACTAAAAAGATGTGTGGGGAGCTCTCGATTGGTTACGATAAGGGCGAGCATGATCAAGCAGCCTACTCCGAGCAATGGCGTGCAGATGCGGTAAAGAAATTTTGCCATAGTACAATATCCTTTCTTTATGTAAGGATTACGATTATGACTATAGCTTATGCGTTATGGATGAGGAATAGGACAACTTTCGTATCGCTTGACATTAACGATTACAGATGTATAATCGTTTTAAATGCAATGATGGGAATAAGTAAGCTCGATTGGATTGCGTACAGAGAGCCGGTGGTTGCTGCGAACCGGTGCAAACAACGATGCTGAATGGGCCCCGGAGCCTATGAACGGAAACTGGCTGCACGAGCAGCCGAAGATGTTTGTACGGACGCTCCCCGTTACGGAGCAACAAGGCTTATGGGATTTTTAATACGCTTCGATTGTATAACAAAGCGTACCATAAGCGAATTAGGGTGGCACCACGGTCCCTCGTCCCTTGCGGCGGGGGATTTTTTGCGTTTTTTTTAGACTAAAATTGACAGGAAAGAGGTCGAAGCATTATGAAAAAAGTACTTTCCGGTATTCAGCCAAGCGGTCAGCTTACACTTGGAAACTACATTGGCGCCATGCAAAACTTCGTAAAGCTGCAGCATACAGAAGAATGCTTTTTTATGATCGTTGATTTGCATGCGATTTCGGTTCCACAGGAACCGGCTGCCTTAAGAGAACAAACGGAAGCGGTAGCCGCATTATTTATTGCTGCAGGCATAGATCCGCTCAAAGCGAATGTATTTGTACAATCGCATGTTCGCGCGCATGCTGAGCTTGGATGGTTGTTTACAACGCTTGCCAATATGGGCGAGCTGGAAAGAATGACGCAGTTCAAAGATAAATCTGCAGGCAAAGATTCTGTTGGGGCGGGGTTGTTCGTCTATCCGACGCTGATGGCTGCCGATATATTGGTTTATAATGCGGATCTTGTACCAGTTGGCGACGATCAGAAGCAGCATTTGGAGCTTACTCGTGATTTGGCGCATCGCTTCAATACAAGGTTTGGCAAATACTTTACGATACCGGAGCCTTATATTCCGAAAGTAGGCGCACGGGTAATGTCGCTTGATGATGCCAGCAAAAAAATGAGCAAAAGCAATCCAAACGTAGGAAGCTTCATCGCGCTGCTTGATTCTCCAGATGTGATTCGCAAAAAAATTAGCAGAGCGACAACAGATTCAGGCCGCGAAGTGAAATACGATCCAGCAAATAAACCTGAGATTAGCAATCTAATGAGTATTTATGCTCATTGTGCAAATATGAGCATTGAAGATATCGAGGCTCGTTATGAGGGTCAAGGTTATGGACCTTTCAAGAAGGATCTTGCGGAGCAGGTGGTTGCGGTTATAGAACCGCTTCAAGCTCGGTATAATGAAATCCGCAGTTCAGGCGAGATTCATCAAATCTTGAAGCAAGGCGCAGAAAAGGCTTCCTTGGTCGCAGATCGTACACTTGCAGACGTGAAAGAGCTTATGGGTTTTCTGCCGCCTCGCGGTTAATCTGATTGGTACTTACAAGGCTGACGCCATAGCGTCAGCTTTGTTTTTTTCTGCGCAGGCGAGCTTTTGTAATAAAGCCGGCTCCTATAGTGAAAAGGCTCAACAAACCAAACAATAATACAAACCAGCCATTATAGCTGATGGAGATAGCCATAGCGCTCATAAATACGATAGCTAGTACGGAAAAGAACAAAGAAAGCGGTTTGGACATCTTGTTTTCTCTCCTTAATAAATCGTCAATATAATTTAATGGTTTAAGAATAGATTCTTTGATGGTGCGCATAATAAGCTTGCAAGCTTGCAACACACATCAAAGTGCAGAGGACGAAAGGAGAAATACATTATGGCAGGAAGCAGAAATCAACTTGTTGTTCCACAAGCAACTGCAGCATTACAACAAATGAAACTTGAGGCAGCGCAAGAACTGGGCGTACAAATTCCTCAAGATGGCTACTACGGTAATGTTTCAACTCGTGATGCAGGCTCCCTAGGTGGTTATATTACGAAAAAGCTTGTTCAAATTGCTGAACAACAATTGTCAGGCGGCTCCCGTTAATCGCTTCTAATACACAGTGATGAAATGAAGCCCAAGGGTAATCCTTGGGCTTTTTATTATGGTAACCATCATTTTAGCACAGGGCTGATCGACTTTCTTCTATAATATAAAACAAAAAAAAGAAAGCCCCCTTTATTTTGAAGCAAAGGGCTTTCTAACGTCAATACTAAAAAGTATCCATGCGCAATCTTTTCAATAAACGTTCATCGCTGAGCCAGCCGACATAAGAGCCAATCGTCTCATCTTTTTTATTCATAAGCAAAACGCCTACAAATGGATATTGCTTGCGATGACGGTAGCGAACGTCGCACCATCTGACCTCATAGCCCCATGAATGCTCCCGAACGTCTGCGCAGGCAAAGCTGGTGAAATATAAAAAGGATCGAATAGCGGGATCGTTTTTGGATTTGGCGACTGCTGGATGATCAGAGCATTCTACATAATCAATCCAGACTAAGTTGTTATTGCGTAAATTTCCGATAGCGAATCCGCCATTTTTAACTTGCTTGACTACATTCCATATCGTCAGAGATATCGTTGGAATGACGATATAAGCATCGCCTTCATGATATTCAGTGTCCAGCGTCTTCATCCGTTGCAGCGTACTTCTGGAGGTAACTGTCCGCCATACAAAATAAACGGCTAGAAACAAGTACATAAGCGGGAATATTGAAGCTGGATTTACGAATCCGCCTGCCCACAGTAAAATAGCTATGACATGCGTTGTGAAAATGATGGGATCAAATATGTGTATAATGTTCCAAGAGATCCATTTGTCCGTGAAGGGCCGCATCGCTTGAGTGCCGTAAGTATTAAATAAATCGGTGAATACATGCACGCACACGGCGAGCAGCACCCAGCCCCCAATATGCAGCCAAGGCAGCGAGCCTCGGTAAAACAATTGGAGGAGGCCGGTAATTAGCGCAGTCCAAATGGCGATAGCCGGCAAGGAGTGAGAGATGCCGCGATGATTGCGAATATAAATCGCATTGCCTTTTAAACGAAGTAGGCCATCTAAATCGGGCGCTTGCGATCCGATAACTGTGCCGAGCAATACAGCAGTGTGAATGGCTGGATTTGCTGCTACTACGGGATCAATTGCGGCAAGTCCCCCTAAACCGATGCCCATGATAAGATGTGTGCCTGTGTCCATGACAAGTCCTCCCCAATCAATAATTAGATGTAGTATCGGCGGAAGGGAGCAACTTTATCAATATTATCTAAAGGAGACTGAAGGCAAATGTACATTTGTTTTGCAGAATATCGTGTTTCACCAGAATTTCGGGCACAATATCTTGACTACACAGCTTCGCTGCTAAAGGAAGGACACGATGTGCAATTATATGAAGGAACAGATCAGCCGGGTTTATTTGTAGAGGTATGGAACGCAGCTACCTGCGAGCAAGCGGAGCAAATCAAAAAAGAACGCTGCAATGAGCGTTCCTCTTGGATGCATATTTCGAGCTTTATTGTTGGGGGAGCTGCGAAAATGCATATTTGGACGTTTAAGCCGGCACATCTAAAGGGCGAAGCAGCGATTAACGGCTAGAGTTTGCTGTACCGAGAGTAGCCATGCCAAGTGGTGTGGAAGAGCTTACTACTCCGCCTTGGAATGGATATTCATAAGCAATCGGCTCATCGAATGTCACATAATCAAGATTAAGCGTCAAAAGTAAGTAGCGCATACCAGTCGTTGGATCGCTAATAATGATGTGATCACGTCCAGCAGCTTCGATGATTCCTTTAAAAATTTTGGCGTTCCACTCGCGATTGTTTTCGTAAGTCATATAAAAAGTTGCCATTTTGCCGCGGTTCAGACGCAAAATGTTTTCTACATAGGATTCTTCAACAGTAGGCACTGAAACGATGGTGCCGCCTTGTGGCGTAATAAACGATCCGCTTGGCACGTTTGGCGGTATGACTTGTGCTTGTTGGGTTTGAAAGTTAGCTGGAAGCGTGGTTGGCTGCTGCATGCCCATTGGCTGCTGCATCCCCATGCCCATTGGATATTGATATTGACCATATCCGCCGTAGCCGAATCCTTGAACAGGACCTGTATTTGCGGGGCTTACTTGATTTTTGTAACCATAACCATTAGACATTTAGAATTTCCTCACTTTCATACTTTAGAAATAGTTTTAATAAACGGCCGGACAATCCTCTGGCGTTGGAACGAAGAAGCAATGTTTCTTATACCTTCCGCTGTTGGCCTGATCCCACCATGTATCAGGGCAGCTGCCTGCTGGGCGGAAAAACCATAATGCATTAGAAGCCGGGTGCTGACGCTCGCCGTTAATGACCCGCTTTGCTAATCGAATATCTTTATCACGAGCGCTTTGATAAAAGTAGCTTTTGGTAATTGCTTCGAAACCGCCAGGACTTTGATAGACCATGTCTGGGATGGACCGAAGATTTCTAAAGTCGATACAATTTCCTAGTACACGGTTTACGCCAACGTTGCCTACCATAAGCATGCCGAGCTCGCCCTCGCCCTCTGCTTCCGCTCGCATGAGCCTAGCGAGCATCTTCGTATCTTCGGAATTGGTTTTGATGACAGCCATGGAATTGACAGATCACTTCCTTTCGTAGACTTTAGGACGGTTTGATGTGCTGTTCGGCATAGGCATCAAACTACATAGTTATTGTATTGTGCACCCGCCCATTTGGTTACTAAATGATTTGTCACAATTTACGTGGCAAAATGATGAACAAAACCGTCGAACGTTGTCATCGTGTTCTTTTTTCGGTATGATTAAAAACGATTCATCAATGGATGATAGACGCCATCAGCGTCTTGTCGCATAACTTGGGAGGCTAGCTTCGTGCTTAAAGACTGGATTGCATTGACAAAACCGCGGCTACTTCGACTTAATGTATTTGCTGCGATAGGTGGTTTCATGGTTGCTTCCAAATGGGACATTAACGTTCTATTGCTTATATGGGCGATTATCGGCTCAACGTTGACGATAGCGTCAGCAACCGTGATTAATAATTATTGGGATCGGGAACTTGATTTGAAAATGGAACGTACGAAGGATCGCGCGCTTCCTACCGGTCGAATGACGCCGGGCTCTGTTCTGGCTTATGGTATTATTTTGGGGGTTGTTGGACTAGCTGTTCTCTTCCTGCTCGTGAATCCTTTATCAGGATGGCTTGGACTGCTAGGCTGGGGTGTTTACATTGTGGTTTACACGATGTGGCTCAAGCGTACTTCAACTTGGAGTACATCGGTTGGAGGCATCTCTGGCGCGATGCCGCCGGTTATTGGTTATTGCGCGGTAACAGGTGAAATCGATGCGGGTGCTTGGATATTGTTTGCTCTTATGTTCCTATGGCAGCCGGCTCATTTCTGGTCGCTTGCCATTAGAAGGGTAGAAGAATATCGCGCAGCAGGTTTTCCATTACTGCCTGTCGTGAAAGGAATCAAACGTACGAAGTTTCAAATGATTCCTTACATCGTATTGCTTTTGCCAACGGGCATATTGTTTTATTCCTACGGTTACGTCGGTATTTTCTTCTTGATTATATCCGTTGCAGGCGGCTTAATCTGGCTCATCCATACGTTGCGCGGGCCAAAGGCCAAGGATACCGACAAATGGGCAAAAACCAATTTTCTTATCTCGGTCAATTATTTAATGGTTATATTTATCGTTATGATTCTTAATACGACCGGATCATAATTATCGTCTTAAGGAGTGACTGGCGTGGATTTTGTCAAAAAGCATAGCTTCAAAATTGCAGTACTTGCGCTTTGCGCAGCAATGGGAATTTATTTATTTATTACGTACGGCATGCCGGAGAAGCAGACTCTTCCAATCGAGAAGGCTGCGCCAGCGTTTGAGCTGACGGATCTGGATGATCAGAAGGTAACGCTCGCTTCAACAAATGGAAAGGCGCGAATTGTATATTTCTATTTCGCAAATTGTCCAGATGTTTGTCCGCCAACAACCTTCTTGCTGTCGCAAGTACAGGAGCAGCTTAAAGAGGAAAACAAGCTCGGCACTAAAGCAGAGCTCATCTCCATTACGTTTGATCCAGTACGGGATACACCTGAAGTCATTCGTGATTTTGCAAAGCGGAATTTTGCTGATCTTAATGGTTGGCGTTTCCTGCGGGGCGATGAGTCAAACACGATGCAAATTGCTAGAGATTTTGGCATTGGCGTCATTAAAAATGAGGATGGCTCCTTCTCTCACTCCAATGTCATTACGATTGTGGATAAGGACGGTCAAATTCGCAAATGGATTGATGGCAGCAAAGAAGATTTGACGGCTGAGGAAATCGTAAATCAATTAAACAAGGTGCTTTAAAATTCATCTTTGCTCCAAATAGAAGCGGGACTCTGCGCAGGGTACAGGATATGCGCATCGAGGCCCGCTTTTTCTAATTGCTCAATTAAATATTCCTCTGGCGTATGCTCAACGCCTGAATAACCTCTGCGGGTATAAATATGCTCAGCATCTGGAAATACGTCGCGCAATAAGAAGCGAATCCGTTTTCCAGAGGAATCATTGTCGGTGAAAATATAAGCTTGGCTTTTGCCAATTTGTTTTCTAAGCTTGTCCAATTGCTCCGAACCGGGAGTGCCGAAGGTGCAGAAAATCGGTACATCCGGGTGAAGGACGCGCTTAAGTCTTGCCTTGTCATTTTTTCCTTCTACGATAATGGCTATATCCATGGAACTCACCTCGCGTAGTGAATGTAGAGCAGGGTCATGAAGCATATGTATAGTTTACCACCAAAAATCGATTTTACCGAGATCGGGAATGATCGGTTCTTTCGTTTGAAAATGAATAAACGGTCTGCAGTTTGCAGACCGTTTATTATTTTACGACTAGAGACAAGTGCAAGCTATGATTACGAGCAGGATAAACAATACAAGGATAATGCCAAGGTTTGAGAAACCGCCGTGGCCATAACCACGATTTTCTGAACTTACATTTGCAGACATATATGGGGTCACCTCGTTTCCGTAGTGTTAGAAGGATGAATGCAAACAGCTGAGCTTAGCTGTTCTAACTAGTCACCTGTCATAGTACAGCATATGACATGATGGGGAATTAGCCCTGTGCATTTACCTATGCCTACGAAAAATGGGTGCGGGAAGAAAGTGAACGGGAAATTCGCAGCGGGAGCAGAGCGACTGCTATCATCAATGCAATAAACGCTATGTAGTAAGGTGATATATAGTTGCGAAGCTGTCCTGCCGCCATCGGTCCGATAAACGCACCGATGGAGAAGGCGATGGATAATACGGAAAAAGTACGGCCGTAACGTGCTCCGCCGCTAAGCTCAATTAATAAGGTGGACAGCGCGGGCAAAATGACTCCTTTCGCCATACCGACAAAGAGCAGCATCAATGTTAGAGGTGCCGGTATATCGGATGCAATGCCAAAGTAAATAATGGCAAGAATGAGCGAGCCCCACAACGTTCGCAGATACGCGGATACGCGGTTCAGAAACAGCATGCTTAATGTGACGAGTGCGCCGATACTGATAACGGAAAATAAAAGTCCGGTCGTCATCATCGCTTCCTGCGTTTTGGCAAGCAGCGGCAGCTCGAACGATAGGATACCCTGCGCGCAGCTTATTGCAACAGGCAGCAGGTAGACGAGCCAAGGAATTGGCACTGCAGGTTCAAGCGGGAGCTTCGTTTTCTTTTTCCCGTCGTTGCCCTCAGCTTCCGTTTGCTCTACCTTCTGGCGAACTTCTTTAATAAAGAACAGAGCGCAGACAGATGTTACGATCAGAACCCATCCAAGCAGCGTAAAAGCGGTTGAAAATCCAATTTTTGCAACGAGATACGCTCCTGCTGCTGGAGAGACGACTGATGCTAGTGTATGAACTAGTCCATTGCCGGCCATAAGCTTTCCTTGCTCCGTTCGATCGCTTGTTATTCTTGCGAGCAGGGACAAGCAAGCCGGAGACAGAAATGCAAGCACAAAACCGCTGATGGAGCGGAGCGTGAGGAGCTGCCAAGGATTAGTTACATGCGATTGAAACAGGAGAACAATGCCGGCTGCCATAAGACTGAACACGATAAACAATCTGCTGCCATAACGGTCAACGCCAAAGCCTGCAATGAGATTTCCAGGCAAATGCGTAATGGAGTACATGCCCATCATGAGTCCGATAAAGGAAGGCGCTGCACCTAAAGAGATGGCAAAAGGTGTTAAAATGGGGTATTGCGCATGCAAATCAAAAAAGGCGATAAACAAAAATAAGTACAGCCAAACCGCGGTTTTCACAGAGCTGACCCTCCTTGCCAATTACATTCTTATATACTTGTACGTCTAATTGGGACAGGATATGTCTGCATAAAAAGGAAACGAGCGTTTACGCCCTATATTCCGTAGGTTATAATATTTTGTAATGGGATTTTGTACGAGGTATAATGGAGGGGATCGCAATTGGATTTTTTGAATTTTTCGACCTATGATTGGGACACTTGGACAGCTTTTCTTAAAGAACATTGGCTTGTGCTTGTTATTGCGCTTATCTTGCTATTAATTATTATCCGCATCGTGAAAACTGTAGTTAAATGGGCACTTGTGGTGGCAATCGTGCTTGGTATTGTCGTATATAGCGGCTACACCATGGATGATTTGAAAGAGATTGGCACTAAGGTTGCAGATACAGTGAAACAGGAAGCCGTTAATGCAATGGTAGGCGAAGCAAAGGATGCTACTTTCGTGAATAACGGGGATGGAACCTTTACAGTGAAAACTAAAAATGTAGAGCTTACCGGAGAGCCGGGTGCGAATGAGGTTGCCATTTCATTCCGCGGAACGGCGCTCGGCAAGTGGGAGCTCGATAGTACGATACAAACCTTCATCGACCAAGCGAAGCAGAACGGGTAATGCCGATGACAAGCTGGGATCAATTATTTAGAGAGCCGGAGCCCATTGCTATCATTGTGCTTCTRTTGCTAATTGGCTCTCTTATACAGGGGATGAGGAGAGGCGCATCGGGATCTGCGAGGCGTCTTTTCTTTTTTGTTTGGGAAGGTTTAGCAGTTATCGTATGTTTGATACTGGCAGCACAGCTTACGAATACATTGTCACCAGCTGTAGCGAAATGGTTGACTAGCAAGGTGAAGGTGCCTCTTCATGACCTCAGCGGGGTGGAGCAAGCATGGTACACGCTGCTTACGAGTTTGAGGGATTTTGCACTGCTGCGCTATGGCGTCTTGTTCCTGCTCAGTTATTTACTGCTGCGGGCATTGGCAGCTTTAATTGAGCCTTTGCTGGAAAGAGCAGTAGAAGGCGTTCTGAGGAGCGGCAAGGAAGAACCAATGGCTCACTTGCAAGGCAGGCGAAGTGCTAGCCGTGCCATAGGGGCTTTAATTGGTGCTGCTCACGGAGCGGGTCGTTCATTTGTATTCGTCGTTCTTTTATTCGTTTATGTGTCCCTTGTGCCAAATGGCTGGTATGTCGACAAAATTTCCAAATCGACGGTTTATACCAAAGCGGCTTCGTGGCTGAGTCCAGTTGCCGGAGACGTTCTAGCAGGGCAAGGACCCGTGCTCGCCCAAGCGGTTGAAGCGCAGTTCAAACAAATTTTACAACGAAAATATGAGATTATTGATTACGCCATCCCAGCTGAGATTGAGAAAGCTGCTCTTTATGTGACCAAGGATGCGCAAACGAATGAGGATAAGGCGAGAAAGCTATATGACTTTCTTGGAACAAGAATTGCTTATGATTGGGACAAAGCTCGGAATTATGAAGAGCAGGGAATTTGGAAGGAACAGACACCTCCCGAAACATTTGATACGCGCAAAGGCGTATGTATAGATATAGCTCGTTTATATGCTGTAATGGCTAGGTCGGCAGGTCTAGAGGTTCGGGTTGTAACTGGAATGGGAGCTAACGGCAAGGGAGGCTTCGGTCCGCATGCTTGGAATGAGGTGCGAATCAGCGAAGGGGATAATGGCTGGATTCCACTGGATGCTACTTGGGCAAATACCGGGAATTGGTTTAATTCGCCGGCATTTGACGATACTCACATACGTGATGCATAGCTCAAAATGAGAAGGTTATGAGGTGATTAGACATGCAAGATGATCCGCAGAAACGGGAAATTATTAATCGACGTCATTTTTCGTTTCGATTGAACTTATTTTTCTTTATTACGTTCGCATTGTTTAGTGTTTTGATTGTAAGGCTAGCCATTTTACAGTTTGTTGAAGGGCCGACGCTAAGTGCCGAAGGGATCGGCAAAAGTACACGCAGCGTGAAGATTCCGCCGATTAGGGGCAATATTTACGACGCTACGGGTCATGCAATTGCGTATTCGACTTCGACCCAGTCGATCTATTTTACGATTCAGCCTGAGCTCAAGCTGGAGAAAGCGACTGCAAGTGCAAAAGAGATGGCACAGAAGCTTTTTGAAATATTTTCGAAGTATGGAGATCCTGCTAAAGCGATGACGGTTGACGATATTATTCGCCAGATGGATCTTGATTTTAAGCGAAATAACATCTCGACCCCGCGGCGGATTAAATCCGGCCTCACCAATAAAGAAGTTGCCTATTTCATGGAAAATCGCACGGCGTTCAAAGGTGTAGATATCATGGAGGAAAGCGTACGGAACTATGATACAGATTCGATTTCGGTGCAGCTTGTTGGGTATTTGAAAAAATTTAATACCGTTCGAGAAAACGTAGACTTCTACAAAGAAAAGACGACAGAGGAAGATCCTACGCTGAGATACTTGGATGAAGAGGACGTTGGCTTCGACGGTCTTGAGCGAATGTATCAGGACGTGCTGCGCGGCAAAAATGGTTTGAAAACCTACCCCGTTAACAATGCGGAGCGTATTATCGGGCCTATGGAAATAACGAACCCTACAAAGGGGTCGGATCTTTATTTAACCATTAACAAAAACGTGCAGTTAACGACGGAAACAGCAATTATGGATCAGCTCAAAAAAATATCAACGTCTACAAACAAATATGAGCGTGCCAAATATGCTCAAACCGGATTCGCAGTAGCGATGGAAGTAGATACGGGCAAAGTCGTGGCGATGGCGAGCATGCCGGATTATGATCCTAATATTTGGTCAGGCGGTCGTATTAGCAAAGAGGATTACGAGAACTTCCAAAATATCTTATCGAACGGTACGATTCGAACGGTCTATGGCAAGTATTCCGAAGAGGAGCGCAATCAACATCCATCTTCCATCCTGCCGCTCGGCTCGACAATGAAGCCGTTATCCGTATTAGTCGGACTGAATGAGAAATTGTTTAAGACGACAGATACCTACCCGGACACTGGGAGATTCTCGTATGGTAGAAAAGGATATGAGACTTATATCGGCAACTCCCAAGGCAAAAAGTTTGGCTACATTGATGGCGCGCAAGGCATTCAACATTCTTCCAATACGTTTATGGCAGCTATGATTGGCGATAGGCTTTATAGAAGAGACCCGCAAAATGGCGTAGAAATTTGGGACAAATACATGAAGCAATTTGGTCTTGGCGTCCTGACGGAAAGCGGCTTGCCTAACGAAACGAAGGGCGTTATTGAGTACTTTAACGAGGCGAAAAATGCCAGTTCGCAATCAGCGCTTGTTCAAGCCTCCTTCGGTCAGCAAGGGCGATATACAACGTTGCAGCTCGCGCAATATACTGCAATGCTTGCCAATCGCGGCAAACGAATGAAGCCGCAATTTGTAAACGAAATTAAGGATGCAGACGGAAATATTATTCAAGGCTATACGCCTGTTATTTTGAATGAAGTAAATTACCCGATTGAATATTGGAAAGAAATTGAGCTAGGCATGTCGAAGGTTAGCTCGCAAGGCTTTGAAGGTGTGGATTACACCTATAACCGTAAGACAGGTACGTCAGAGCAGCAAGTAAAAGGCCGGACTGCAGAAAATGCGGTATTTATCGCCTATGCGCCTGCCGATAAGCCGAAGCTTGCTGTAGCTGTTGTAGTACCTGATGGCGGGTTCGGGGGTTACGGCGCTTCTCCAATCGCTCGTAAGATTTTTGATGCTTATGACGAGGAAATTGGTTTGTACGGCGTACCGAAAAAGAAGGCGCCAGCCACAAATGATGCTGCGAATAATGCGGCAGATGGTGCTGATGCAGGAACTGAAACAGGAACAGGAACAAACGAATAGTGGTCTAAAAACATCAAAAAGGCAGGTCGGAGCATCAACTCCGATCTGCCTTTTTTGCTGTGTAAATCGCCCATTTTAAAATAAATGTTGCACTAGTGAAACATTTTTGTGTATTATTAAAAAAAAGGCACTAGGCAAACTAAGATTCATAAGGGC
>NZ_JBFRDK010000117.1:0-21407 GCF_052113545.1 Paenibacillus sp. TAF43_2 | reverse complement strand
CTCTAAGCCTGCAACGCCCTCCGCTGCCGGAAGATCCAAAGCGTATTTTTTTAATGCTTTGGCTAAAATCGGAGCGACAGCGACTATAAACAAAATTTCCGACTCGAGGAAAAAAGGCTCTCCTGACAACGGAACAACTTCTCGACTGATTTATTTGGTATAATTAGCATTAAATGCCTAAAATACTGAATCGGATTTACGATAGGGAGATGGAGCTGAGCATGGATAAACAATCGATGATTGCTTTCATTTTGGAAGAATATGCGTTCGTAAAGGAGGATAACCGCGCACAGTTTGATGCGATTATTCTGCGTTTATCCGGTCATAAGGGAGGCATATCGTTGGAGAGCTTGTCGGCGTGGGAAGAAGATGACCTTACGCAGCTGTACCAAATTCTGTCTGGGCATAAACTGACTCGTGAATACGTACCGGATATCATTCAAGCCTACGCCAGCATCGATAGGGCGAATTTGCCATCGGAAATATCATTTGGGCCGATCGTCAAAACGGAACAAAAATGGGATAAGCCGCGTATTCATCGGCAATATGGCAACTACGAGGTGCCGCAGGCGATTAATCAGCTGTACGAGCTGGAGACTGAGCTCGGAAGAGCAATGGATCTAGAGCTGGGGCTAATCATGCAAAAATATGACTTTCGCTATTCATGTACGCCGCCCGATTTTATTCCTTTTGCCAGCTCTGGTTGTGATGGCATTCATTATTGCTTTGTAACGGATTTCGGAGCTGTCAAAGATTTGGAGCAAGCTTATATAGCTGTCGTATCGCCTATGGATTTTGGCTCGGAAATATGGCTTGTTGCCAAAAATATTAAGGATTTCCTTCGTCTTATTATTACAGATAGAAGTCTACTGTATAATAACCCTGCGACATTTGATGATTTCTTTAAAAAGATGCGAGAGCAGAAAAATGAAAGCTTGGCGGATGAGCATTCAGCGGCGTTGCAAAGGCTGAAAGAGCTTTTTGGACTGCGTGAAATTACTGACTTGGAACAGTATATACAAAGTGTACGTGAGGAAAGGGCGCAAGCGATTTGCATGCAAACGCTGGATTCGATTGGTGTTGTACCGCTATTGGGTCAGGTTGATTATACCGCTGAAGGGCCGCTTTCTATTAATTGGGATGATAGGCGGGCGCTCGATGCTATTGTTGAAGATGCGAGCGCAGTGAGAAAGCTTGCTTTCCTTCGTGATGCGCAGCACAAGAAGTTAATTTTGGATGACAGACTGATGCTTAGACGCTGCAAGCGCGTATTGTCGGAGCTGGAGCTATATCATGAACTGAGTAATTTGCTTGAACTGGTTGACTAATAAAATTAAAAATAAATGAGGAGTGTGTTCTCGATAAATCTWTTGTTTGTATGCAGCAGAAACAAGTGGCGAAGCTTGACTGCGG
Organism: Paenibacillus sp. TAF43_2; assembly: GCF_052113545.1. NCBI lineage: Bacteria > Bacillati > Bacillota > Bacilli > Caryophanales > Paenibacillaceae > Paenibacillus > Paenibacillus sp. TAF43_2. The sequence goes on along the minus strand of NZ_JBFRDK010000117.1, from coordinate 19,994 downwards.
AAACGATTTTTCAAGGTGTTGGCGGCCATGAGGTGAGGTCTGCTGGTACGGAAGAGAATGCCCGGATTAAGGTGACAGCAGGTCATATTGGCTGGGCTGATTATATTTTTACAATGGAGAAAAAACATATTCGAAGGCTGCAAAGCAAGTTTGGGCATGAGCTTTCGGGCAAGCAGCTAATCTGTCTTCATATACCAGATGAATTCGAATACATGAACGATGATTTAATCGATCTGCTTCGCTCAAGTGCAGCTTCCTATGTCAGCGATCTGTGCTAATGATTAATGTTTTTGTTCAATGGCGAGCAGAAGCTTATACAAAGAATGGGCTCCGAGCAGTTGGTTTCTATTGACTCGATTTAGAAATTGCATCGATTCACGCGCTATTTTTATCGCATTTTCTACCTGGTTATCGTCAACCTCTTTCAGCACCTGCTGAATGATCTCAAGCGACCATACCGCCGCCTTGAAGGTGCGAATAATTAAGATTTGACGCAGATTTGCTGGACTGAAGATGCGGTAACCATTTTCCTTGTTGCGATTAACAATAAGGAGACCCATCTTCTCCCAGTGACGAATAGCGGAGCTAGGTATGGTTGTTGCCTCGGATACTTCCCCAATGGTCATCCCTTTTCTTTTCCTTGCTTTATGCAGCAAATGAATTTCATCTGTCTCCAGCGCAAGAATCGTTTTATCGGCGATCGTTTTGTCACGGTGAAGCTCTGCCTGTGCGCTGTTTACAAGCCACAACGCTTCATCAATCTCGCCATCAATCAATTTAATCATCACTGCTTTGGTAAGCGTCATTCCAAAACCTTCATTCATCGCTCTTATGCACTCAAAGTAAGCGACGTGTTCTGCTGTATATATGCGATAACCGTTTGTCCCTCGTTCAACGGGTGGAATGATGCCCCAATCCTCGTAGTGCCTCAACGCGTTAGTACTAATATTTAATCTCCTGGCAATATCAATCGGTCGAATAATCACAAAAAAACACCTCCGAACATTTTCTAAAAACATTAAACAACCATGAGAACCTTTTTGTCAACGAAACGGGTTTAAATAGGGTGTTTATTTGCGTAACCTTCTCACTTGCATCAATGTAGTATGCTGGAATAAATGCTGGAAAAGAGCTCTAAATAGGCGAAGCGTTGCTTACCCCAAAAATTTATTGTCAATGAGGAGGACATGCATGAACGATACGATAGTCATTACAGGTGCACGCGAAAATAACTTGAAAAACATTTCACTCTCAATCCCCAAATACAAATTGGTTGTGTTGACAGGGCCCTCAGGCTCCGGCAAATCAACGCTTGCCATGGACACACTGCAAAGGGAATGTCAGAGGCAGTATATGGAGTCAATGGGGATGGTATCGGATTCGATAAGCAAGCCGAAGGTGGAATCGATTGCTGGACTTTCTCCTTCCATCAGCATTGGTCAGCACGTCACCAATCGCAATCCGCGTTCTACGGTTGGTACGGTTACAGATATTTATACGTATTTGCGTTTTGTCTACTCTAGGCTTAGCAGCCGTAAATGCAGCAACTGCGGTACAACTATACCGCCTGTATTCGATGAAGAGAATGATTTCGCAGCTGCAGAGGAAGAGGAGGGACGCCAGACGATCGTATGCCCGGGCTGCAAGAAGGAACATGAGAAGCTAGGAATGGCTCATTTTTCATTCAATAAGCCGGAGGGAGCCTGCGAAACCTGCAGTGGGTTAGGACATGTTGCCACGCTTGACTTAGAAGCGGTATTCAATCAAGAGCTGAGTTTCTGCGGCGGCTGTGTGACTTACCTGTACGAAGTACAACTCGAATATTATGCTGTCATTTTAAAGGCTGCAGGGAACCATTATGGATTTACATTTGATCTCGACCTGTCATTAAAGGATTATACGGAAATCCAGCGTGATCTGCTTTATTACGGCGTGGAGAGCGATGCATTCATGAGGCATTTTCCTCTTGCCGCGCCGCCAAAAACAGTCGGAAAAGGCAAGTTCGAAGGCATTGTAACTGGAATGTGGAGAAGGTATAAAGAGAAGGAAAGCGAGCAAGGGGCAGCAGAAAAGGAAAACGATTATTTTAAGCAAGATGGGTGTACGGATTGCAAGGGCATGCGTCTAAAAAAAGAAAGCCGGTCAGCTTTAGTGGCAGGGGCTTCGATATCAGAAGTATCCACTTGGTCATTGGAGGAATTGCTTACTTGGACCAAGCAGCTTCAGGATGCTGTGCCTCCTCATGGACGGCCGCTGCTTGCGCCAGTCATGACCGATATGCCGATACGTTTGGAGAGAATCATCGATGTTGGGCTTAGTTATTTATCTCTCGATCGGCAGACCGTCTCCCTGTCAGGCGGGGAAGCTCAGCGTCTGCGATTAGCGTTACTCCTTGGGTCTGGACTTACTGGTGTACTCTATATATTGGATGAGCCAACAACAGGTCTACATCCGCGCGATACAGCAGGTTTGCTTCGCGTTCTAATGCAGCTTCGTGATTTGGGCAACACGGTACTCGTTATTGAGCATGATATCGAGGTCATGAGAGCTGCAGATCATATTATCGATATCGGTCCAGGAGCAGGATATTTAGGTGGGACGGTCGTTGGCGAAGGCAGCTTGGAGGAGCTGATCGCAAGTGAGAGTTCCGTTACAGGTTCTTATTTGCGTCAGGAAAGCTTGCCAGCGGCGGTACGGACAAGAAGGTCAGGCGACGGTAAACAGCTGTCGATTGTCCATGCGCATGCTCGTAATTTGAAAGGGTTTGACGTTGCTTTTCCGCTTGGCTGTCTCATCTCGGTGACGGGAGTGTCAGGCTCAGGCAAATCGACCTTGTTATTTGATTTGCTTGCGGAGGGAGGGCAGGGGAAACCGCGTATTGCGGGCTGCGACAGCATAGCGGGCTTTGAGCATATCGGAAATCAAATTACGGTCGATCAGTCACCATTAGGCCGTATGCAGCGCTCAAATATTGCGACTTATACAGAAGTATTTACACAGCTGCGAAATTTATATGCAGGGCTGCCAGAAGCGAAGCGCAATCAGCTTACCTCGAAGCATTTTTCATTCAATACACCAGGGGGACGCTGCGAGACTTGCCAAGGACTTGGCGTATTATCGGTAGACATGAGTTTTCTCCCTAATCTTGAAATTCGCTGCACGGCTTGCAAAGGAAAACGATTCAAAGATGAAGTGCTGAGAGTCACCTACGAGGGTTATTCGATATCGGATTTGCTTAATATGACGGTTGAAGAAAGCCGAGCTGTGTTTAAAAATAATGCAAAAATTGCGAGTATGACCGAGCTGCTGTGTGAAGTGGGGTTAGGTTATCTGCAGTGGGGACAGTCGGTAAAAACGTTGTCAGGCGGGGAAGGTCAGCGAATTAAGCTGGCTAAGGAGCTGAACAAGAGATCGAACAAACATACCCTTTATTTGCTGGATGAGCCAACAACGGGCTTGCATCTAGCGGACGTTGAACAGCTGCTTGCTCTACTCAATAAATTAGTGGATGCCGGCAATACGGTCGTTCTGGTTGAGCATAGCTTGGAACTAATTCGGGAATCCGATTGGGTCATCGATATAGGGCCCGAAGGCGGTGCAGCAGGCGGCAATCTTGTCGCAGCAGGAACGCCAGAGCAAGTAGCGGCTGTTGCTGCTTCCTATACAGGACAGTTTTTGAAAAAAGCGCTGGCTGGCGGATTGTAGACATATATAAAAGGGAGCTGTCAACGTCGATTGCGTTGGCAGCTCCCTTATTCGCTATTCGGCAGCGAGCTCTAAAATCCGCTCATTCACATGATCAGAATATAACCCGCCATGGTAGCAGATGACTGTGTTTATGTCGTATTGCGTTAATTTTTTGATGGATTTTTTTGCGGTATCCGGGTCGAGACAATAATGTGGTGTCGGACCTAGCAGCTGGTCGTTTTCAACGATTAGAGCATCAGCTGCAATCAACGTTTTGCTAGCAGTATGATAAAGGCTAAGATGTCCGGGCGTATGCCCAGGAGTGCCAATGACGATAATTCCTCCGCAATACGGCAATTGCTGTCCATCCGTAATGACAACATCGACATTCGCTTTAGGCGGATTTTCAAGCGTCTTCCTGAATGCGGCTCGCCATTCCTCAGGCACCTCTGCCGGCAAGGCTTTGACAGCTTGCTCAATCGATTCTGGAGTAACTTTGAGCAAATGTGCTTCACCTTGAATGTAAGGAGCTTCTACTTTGTCCGCAAGCACCTCCGCCTTATGAGGCAATTCCTGCAAAATCGCAGGCAAGCTTCCAATGTGATCAAGGTCTTGATGGGTAATAATGATTTTGTTAAGACGCTCAAACGCAAGTCCAGCACGCTCCATTTGCTCCTTTATTAATGGCAGCTGCCCCGGATAGCCAGTATCCACCAAGATCACGGTGTCGTTATCCCAAATTAAAGTGGGATAAATCGTTTCCATTCGACCCATCATGACCGCTGATATTGGCATCATATTAACGCCGCTTGCAATGTTCATTTTAACCCTCCGCTACTGTTTAGAAGTTTTTGCTGCAGGTGAGTTGCTCATTTCAAGTAACATCGTACCAGTAGTTAAAATGTATGTAAATAGTAAAATATTATATTATACCACAAAAATAATTATTTGTCAATATGCATTAGTAGCATTTTTGATGAAATAACGTTTCATTTTACGAATCATATGTTCACGCCCAAAGGGGCCCCAAGGATCCCATTCTCATGAATCGGGATAATGTGCTCAAGCGCATTGTTTTTGTAAATGGGATGCGTGATGCGCTCATCACATTGGAACTGCAAGCGATCGTAAAATAACTCCGTAAAGGTATGTTCACTATTTCCATAAAGGCGGCAATTATTTGGCAGCAATCTTATAATTGCCCATTTTCCTTGTTTTGTAACCGAAGCAAGCTTTTTTCTTGCGTCCTGCTCGGCCATGATCATTTACCGAATGATGCGTTCTGCTTGACGATCCTTATTAACTCGCGTGGCAATAGTCCTTAAAGATGGCTCCCAGCTGCTGGAATGATCGACGGCTTTTTGCGCCTTTCTTCTTGTTTATTTGATTGCTTGGAATAAAGGTGTAAATCCCTTTCGCCTCGTATTAGTCGGGATAGGTGTGGCTTCCTTATTGTCGGCGATGACGACATTTATGCTTGTGTTCAGCCCTGCCCATTCTGCCAGCTCCTCCTATATTTGGCTGACCGGAACAGTTTATGGCACAACATGGACCTATGTATGGAACCTTTTACCATGGACCTTCGTCTTAATGGTTATCGCACTAGATTTATCTATTTATTATATCGGACACGAAATAACAGGTAGCAACGGGTGAAATTTTTTGGAGAAAGGAAGTGTGCATTTGAAACGTGGCTACATCATTCTGATTGGCGTCATTGTTGTGGCTGCTGCAATTTTGATGTTTTTGTTTCGGGTAAACGAGAATCAGGTTACCGTCCAGCGCATGCTTGATTTTGAGCAGGCAGAGCCGACCTCGGAAGTGGTGTGGGAGGATCGAGAGTCGATTCGAGCATTCGAATATGCATTCCGATTTGGAAAGCAGATGAAGGGAAAGGTCGATATCGCGGCACCACCCTATTCTGTAATCTTGGGGGACTCGCGTTACCTTCTTTGGATATCGAAGAGCAGCGAGCATGGGAATTTCATGAAGCCGGGTGACACGGGAACGCTTTATCGATTAGGGAAATCATCCACGAAGAAGATTTGGACTTTGCTGGAAGATGCGTATTCGGTGAGTGGTTCTGGCAAAGAAGGAGCAGACGAGCAACTAGACGGAGAACAGCAGAATACACAGAACATGTCGCCATCACCTATAATCGAGTCTCCAACTCCCATTCCTATGCAGTCGTCCGAGTCGCCGAATAACGAAGCACTAGAGCCAGCGTATTTGGAGAGCTCAGCTTTCACGGAAGAAGAGAAGCCGCTTATCGAGCTAATTAATTTGCGAATAAAGTATTTGCATGAGAAAAAATGGGATGATTTTTTAAGCTTATACACGGAAAGTGCACGCAAGTCACGCGAAGATTCAAGCGGCTTTACCGGATTCACCATTACAAGCATAAAGGTCGAACAACCAATAGCTATTAAAGAGCAAAAGTCGTTGTTTGAGGCTGTCGTTCAAGTTTCGGAGATCAGGAACAATGAAGATAGCGGTGGAAGCTCAGTGTATGTGTTTCGAAAGAGCAAGGAAAAAGGTGCTGAATGGCGGATTGCTGATGTAGATTAATCGTTAATTAATGGACATTCAAACCGATATAGTCGTAACTCGGAGCATACTATAAAGCTATAAAAATAGCGGCAGCAAATGTGTTTATACCCTCATTATAGGCTGATTAGCCGGAAATGAGAGTGGTTTACATCATTGCTGCCGCTATTTTCGTCAACCTTTTAGACGGTTGTGAATTCTACCTCGATATGAATAACCTCAGACCGGCTGCCAATTCGTACCGGCGGTCCCCAAGTACCGAAGCCTGATGATACGATGGCATGCAGTCCGCCTTTTTTTAAATAACCCCAATCGAGCTCAAACAGCTTTCTCGTAATCAGATGATTAGGCATCATCTGGCCGCGATGGGTGTGGCCGGATACGGAGATGTCGATGCCGTTATCTGCTGCGCTTGCGATGTCGGAAGGCTGATGATCGAGCATGATCAGCGGCCTGGATTGATCTAGAGGAGCGACAAGCTCCTGAATAGGTAGCCTTCCTTTGCCGCTGAATCCCGCAGCCGCCTTATCTTTACGACCGATGACATAGAAGCTGTCAGCAATGAGCGCCGTCTCGTCCATAAGGACGCGAATGCCGATTGCATCCATTGCCGCAATAAATTCCGGCACTTTCCTGCCAATGTATTCATGATTTCCAGTTACGGCGTAAACGCCTAGTGGCGCTTTGAGCTTACCAAGTTCGGTTGACATGTTTTTGCGTAGAAAAGGCTCAATATCATCATCAAGAATATCGCCAGGAAGCAGGATAAGATCCGGCTTAATTTCTTCAACCTTATTCACCAGCCTAACTAAGTGCCGATTGCCTACGATTGTACCCAAATGAAGATCAGAAGCCATTGCGATGCGCAGCTTCTTCAATTTTCCAGCAGGCTTTGGCACTTGAACGTGATAGGTTCGAACAATCGGACTCCATGCATTCCATGAACCGCGGATAAGGAGTACAGCCATAATAAGGAAGGCCAGTCCGCCTACACCGACAATATAAATTGATTTTTCAGCGCCCGCTGCTTTTAAGATAAGAGCAACAAGATTGGCAGGCGGCAAAATGATTACGGCATATTCCAATACGGCAAACCAGTAGGAACCAATCAGCTTCAGTACCTCGGCAACCGGTTTAAAAGGCGCACGGTAAGCGAGCCGGCCGATAATGTACGAAAATGCAATGACACTAGCAATGATCGTATATACAGTCGCATTTTCTAAATGGAATAAATGAGATAAGAACAGCCACCCATTCCAGCCAATATAGAAGGAAATGCCGCTGTATAAGAGCAAAACACCAAAAACAATAGCAACAACACGCAGCTTCATCCATCAACGCTCCCTAGCTCTTAATCTGCTTTCTTATAAGCTGAACCTACTATATCACACCGAGAATATAGCAGTAAAATTCATAAGAATAGCAGGAATAGATTGCTAATCGCCAAGTGTTTCAATACGATAGTAAGGATGCGAAATCGATGCATAAACGTTTTACAGCATGCTGGGAGTTAAGGCTGCAGGCGTTGCGCAGGCTGCGAGCCTATGGTATCGTTTCGTCATAATGATTGATGCGAATGAGGCATCTAAATGGAATGGAGCGAATAATCCGAATGAAATCGCTTGTACTGGCAGAAAAACCGAGTGTGGCGAAGGAAATAGCCCGTGTACTCGGCTGCGGACAGAAACATAAAGGCTACATGGAAGGCCCTAAATATGTTGTAACTTGGGCGCTGGGACATTTGGTGACACTGGCTGAACCTGAGGATTACGATCCGAAATATAAAACTTGGAATTTGGAAGATTTGCCGCTGCTCCCGCCAAAAATGAATTTAAAAATTATGAAGGAAACATCACAGCAATATCGCACAGTAGCTCAGCTTTGTAAACGGCAAGATATTAGTGAGCTTATCATCGCTACTGATGCTGGCCGAGAAGGCGAGTTAGTAGCTCGTTGGATTATGGAGCTTGTTCATTGGCGCAAGCCGTTTAAGCGTCTTTGGATCTCATCTCAGACGGACAAAGCGATAAAGGACGGCTTCAACACCTTGAAGCCAGGCAAGGACTATAACAATTTGTATGCTTCGGCCGTTTGCCGAGCAGAAGCGGATTGGTTGATTGGATTAAACGTGACGAGAGCATTAACGACCAAATACAACGCACAGCTAGCAGCTGGACGCGTGCAAACGCCAACGCTTGCCATGCTGATGGAGCGGGAACAAGAAATACAATCGTTTCAATCACAGCCATATTGGAATGTGTCCGCTGATTTTGGCTCATTCTCTGCGCATTGGCGGGAGCAGGATGCACATGATGGAAGAGTATGGAGCCGTGCTGATGCTGATGCGATCGCCGCTCGTATCAAGCAGGGAACTGCAAAAGTAAGCAAGCTTCGCACCTTGGAGAAATCGGAGCCGCATCCTCAGGCCTATGACCTTACTGAGCTGCAGCGAGATGCAAATAAACGACTGGGCTTCTCGGCCAAACAAACGTCCAACGTGCTTCAGAAGCTTTACGAGCAGCATAAGCTGGTTACGTATCCGCGTACAGATTCCAGATATTTGTCGAGCGATATGGTTCCTACCTTAAAGGGACGGTTAGAGAGCATCGCTGTTGGGCCTTACACACAGCTGGCTCGCAAGCTTGTCAGAATGCAGCTTCCAATAACGAAGCGAATTGTAGATGACAGTAAAGTAACAGATCATCATGCTATTATTCCTACAGAACAATTCGTAAATCTGTCTGCTCTAAGCAATGATGAGCGCAGATTATACGATTTAATCGTAAAACGGTTTATTTCATTATTTTATGGACCTTATCGCTACGATGAGACGAGTGTCGTGCTTGCTGTAGGCAAGGATATATTATACGCAAAAGGAAAGATCGAGAAAGAAAAGGGCTGGAAGGAAATTTATCAATCAGATGCTTATTCTTCCGTTCAAGATGAGGATGACGAAGACGGAGCGGGCTCAGGTCAAGGGAAGTCCGACGGACAGCCTGCTCAGCTGCTTCCGCCGCTATCCATCGGACAATCGCTCCCTGTGAAGCAGGAAAAGGTACGCGAGCTTCGCACAATGCCACCAGCACGCTATACAGAAGCGACACTGCTTACTCGCATGGAGAAGCACAGTCTTGGAACACCGGCAACAAGAGCTGATATTATTGAAAAGCTGCTCGGAACAGATACGATAACTCGGACGCAAAACAAGCTGATGCCAACGGGTAAAGGAAAGCAGCTGATTGAACTCGTAGTAAACGAGCTTAGAAGTCCTGATTTAACAGCAAAATGGGAGCAGGAGCTGGAGCGCATTGCGAAAGGTAAAGGCGACCCGGCTGCCTTTATGAAAAATGTCAGACAGCAGGCTGCGAAATGGGTTTCTGAGGTTATTGCAGAGACGAAGGAATATAAACCGCATAATTTGACCCATTCACGCTGTCCTGAATGCGAGAAGCCGTTGCTCGAAATTAACGGAAAACGAGGCAAATCGCTCGTCTGCTCAGATCGTGAATGCGGCTATCGCCGTTCAGCAGAGCCAATGCTCTCCAATAAGCGCTGCCCGCAATGCCATAAGAAAATGGAGATTAAAGACGGCAAAGCAGGGAAATTTGCACAATGCAAACCATGCAATGTCATCGAAATGCTTGGCGATAAGCAAAGCGGCAAAGTGAATCGCAAGCAAAACCAGAAACTGATTGAACAGTACAGCGATAATACGTCGATGTCCAATAGCTTGGCAGATAAGCTTAAGGCAGCACTCGAGAAACAATCAGGCAAATAAATTAGAGAAAACCGGCAAGCAATCCTTAAAGGGCTGCTTGCCGGTTTTTTTGTGAAAAGAAAAAATAAGATACCACTTTACAAACCGACCGGCGGTCTGTATTATAAAGACATCAACAAACCGACCGACGGTCTGCTGTCCTTCTAAATAAGTTATCGTCGATTGCAACTCATAATAAACAATTAATAATAAAGGAGGCTGCTTATGGTAGATTACACTGCAAATGCGAGTTATAAATTATTGTTGGAAACAGCAGAGCAGCTCATTCAGGAAAAAGGCTGCCGACATACCACATTGCAGCAAATTATGCTTAGTACCGGATTGTCCAAAGGTGCCATCTATCATTATGTAAAAAGCAAAGAAGAGCTTTTTGGACTTATATTGTCTTCGCAAGTGGAGCTAATTAATGATTCCTTCCTGCTTACGATAGAGAAAAGCTGCAGTCTTACAGCTCCATTGCTTGCTATTACTGAGGGGCTTGATCAGCTTCAGCAGAAGGATAGTGTAGCTAATCAAATCTTAACTTATCTGCTTAGTCAGAAGGATAAGCCAGGTATTGCAAGTGTTCTGCAGCAATTTCACGAGCGTTCAACAGCGACCTTGCTAGAGTGGATAGAAAGCGGACAAAAAGAGGGTCTCATTGCTCAAACCGTGGATGCGCTTAAAGCAGCGGAGCAAGGCGTAATGCTGTCATACGGCATGTGCGTTCGGAACATTATGTTAGCCGACACGCTTTCATCACCAGCTCGTGCATTCGAGAAAGAAGATTTTTATAAATTTATGCTGCTCATTTTACAAGACGGAACTTCTGAATAGTGTCAAAGATAATCACGACAAGGATAAGTACCGATGATTAGTTTTCTTGCAATTATTTTATAAACTGAAACGGTGGTGGAGCCAAAATGAGCTCAAACAAAAAAATACTTATCATTCAAGGAAATCCCAACCCTACTAGCTATTGCAGCTCTTTGGCAAAGGCTTATGCTGACGGCGCGGTGCAGGGCGGCGCAGAGGTTCGAATCATACAGCTGCATGAGCTAAGCTTTAATCCTAATCTTGCCTTCGGCTATGCGAAGCGTACAGAGCTTGAACCGGATTTGCTAGAAGCTCAAGCATCGATGAAGTGGGCGGATCATCTCGTCTTTATTTATCCGACTTGGTGGGGGACGCTGCCGGCTTTGCTCAAAGGTTTTTTGGATCGGGTGCTGCTGCCAGGCTTCGCTTTTAAATATCGCGAAGGCTCTATATTTTGGGATAAGCTGTTGTCTGGCAAAACAGCTCGCTTGATCGTTACACTGGATACGCCAGTATGGTACAACCGCTTTGTATACGGTCAGCCAGGGCATCGTGCAATGAAGAAAGCAACACTTCAATTTTGTGGAATTAATCCAGTACGGATTACGAATATTGGTCCAGTAAAAGGTTCTACGGATACGAAACGAGGCAAATGGCTAGCGATTGTAGGTAAGCTTGGTAATAAAGGCTCCTAACCTATGTCATTCATCCAAGAGACAGATAGTGTTCTGTCATATGCTATGGATGAAGAGGTAGGAAAGGGGAAAGATTTCATTGGGTGATAATCAGGGTAGGCAATTAGCTAGCAAATGGGCTAAGACGGCAATACTGCTTTCTCATTCCAGCATCGCACCGCATATTCCTCCAACTAGGAGATTTACGGCCAATAACCTCAGAAGCATGTTGGATACACATCAAATGGTTGTTGTTAAGCCAGTAGTCGGTGCTGGCGGACACGGCGTTATTAAGGTTACGCGAGACGGCGATGGGTATACCTATACTTATTATTCGCAGATGAAACGATTCGCTAGTTTTGCAGCTTTAGTAGGATCGCTTAACAATCAACGTAAAGGCCGTGCTTATATTATTCAAAAAGGGATATATTTGGCAACGGTGGACGGCAGGCCTATTGATTACCGAGTAAAATATGTGAAGACGGAGAACGGCTGGGTCTATCGTGCAATTGTAGGGCGAATTGCTAGAAAAGGGCTGTTCGTAACTAATTTATGCCGAGGCGGCACATTGGTTTCAGCAGCAGACGGGATTAGCAGATCCCTATCTTCAGCACAGGTAGGGGAAAAGAAGAGGAAGATGCGCGAGCTTACCGTATTATCGACAAATGTGCTTGAAGCCAAGTACCCCGGAATTGGCCAGCTAGGGTTTGATTACGGCATTGATAAACAAGGTAAAATATGGATATTTGAAGTGAATACAAGGCCGCAATAACAGGCAAACAAAAGGATGCGTAGAAGTGGGAATCACTTCTTAGCATCCTTTTGTTCAATAGAAGAAAGAAGATCATTTTCTCATACTTATCTTATATTTCTCCGCCAAAGCGGCTTCAGCATCCAGAGGGCGCCGAAGCCGTTTTTGCTTGATTCATAGGCTAGAGRTCGGCCTTGGTCTCATTTTGACGAAAAAACTCTCCGTTACGAAGCCCGTCGACGAATTGCTGAAGCCAGCTGTAATACTCAATGCCATGGCGCAGTTTGTTCAAGTCCTTTAGGCATAGGAGCCGCTCCTCAGCCTCCGTATCAATATCTAAGATGATTTCAGACAACGGAGGTATAACCTCATTTATTGCCCCGAGCATCACATCGATCTCGCGCTGCAGCTTAGCAGCAAAGAAGTTTTGGAAGGCTTGGAAAAAGTCAGTCTCCGCTACATATAAATCTTTGCGTTCCAGTTTTTCATCCAATTTCATTATCATCTTTGAATCCATCAAGGATCGAACGGCATAGCTCATATTGCTTTTGCTCATATTCATTTGCTGCTTCATTTCTTCAAGTGTCATCGGTTTATCTTCAAAAAACATGATGCCGTAAAGCTGTCCGAATGAATAATTAGCACCATATAAATCCATCGTCTGGGCAATAGCGTCTATTATTTTCCCTCTTATTTGCTCCTGAGTCGTGGGCAAACTATTCTGATCGCTGGTGGAAGCTCTTTTCACAACATCACCTACAAGATTAAGATTTTATGATTCATTATACAGCAACAATATTAGTTGAAAGTGAATCTTTCAGGAAAACAACTCTTTTACAAGATCTTTATCAGACGTTAACGTTCAGATAATGTGGCTGTTCTAAACTGAGTGTACAATAATTTTTGAACAATAGAGGTGAAAATGAGTTATTAATGATAATTATAGCAAACATTAAGAAAAAATTGAACGATAACCAGGAGATGATAAAACGCGATATGGCTAAGGAATGGAAGGCTCTATTGTTCACGCTGCCGGCTATGATTCCATTGATTGTATTTTGGTTGATCCCGCTGGGAACTATTTTTTATTTGAGCTTTACGGATTGGGATTTTATGAGTCCCGTTAAAACATTTGTAGGTTTTGAAAATTATATTTATTTGTTCAATAATTCAGCATTCTATCAATCCCTTGGCGTAACACTCCTCTTTTGCCTTGGAAGTGTGCTTCCGGTGATGGCTTTTGGACTTGCGCTTGCGTTGTTGCTAAACCGGAAGATGAATGGCTCGGTTATTTACCGGACGTTATTGTTCTCTCCTTGGGTTACACCAACGGTTGCTGTATCTATTGTATGGTCTTGGATATTCGAACCTAAGGTAGGAATGGCCAATACGGTGCTGAGATGGTTCGGTTTTGACGGAATTGGCTGGCTTCAAGATACGAGATGGGCGCTTGCAGGGGTGCTGATCGTTACCATCTGGAAGCTGATGGGCTGGTCGATGGTGTTTTTCTTAGTCGCCTTGCAAAATTTGCCGCGAGAGCTGTTGCAGGCTGGAGAGCTGGACGGGGCGGGAAGCTGGAGCAAGCTTAGATATATTACGATTCCGCTAATATCGCCAACGACCTTTTTTCTTTTTATTGTACAAACGATATCGGCGCTGCAAGCTTATGACCAAATTAACGTGTTAACGCAGGGTGGCCCGGCCGGCTCAACAAGAACGCTTCTATATATGTATTATCAATCGGCTTTTGAGTCGTTTGATATCGGAGAAGCTTCCTCTGTGGCGGTTGTGCTCGTAGTTATCTGTATGGTTCTGTCGATCGTATCCTTTGCCATCAGCCGTAAAACCGTTCATTACAGCTCATAATCGTCAACCGCATGGAGAGGAGAAAGATTGTTATGCAAGCTCAAAATGTTTTTCGACGTACGATCAGGCATTTGTTATTGCTGCTCTTCAGTGCCGTTATGGCCTTTCCATTCTATTGGATGATTACAAGCGCGCTCAAAACAAATGATGAAATATGGCAATTCCCGCCCACCTTCTGGCCAAGTTCTCCTCAGTGGAGCAATTTTTTGGCGGCTTGGCTAGAAGCGCCTTTCTGGCGGTATTTAACGAATAGCATTCTCGTAGCTTCAGTCATTGTTCTGCTGCAGGCACTGAATTCTGCGATGATGGCTTATGCTTTGACGCATATGCGATTTCGATTGAAGAAAGCCATCACAGCAATCATAATGCTTGGTTATATGATTCCTAGCACAGCGGTTTACTTGCCGAGCTATATGATTTTGGCCAAGCTTCACCTGCTCGATTCCTATGCTGGCCTCATTTTATCCAACTGCGTCAGCGTCTTTTCCATTTTTTTAATCAGACAAGCTTTTTTACAGGTGTCGCATGAACTGGTAGAAGCAGGGCAAATCGATGGTGCGTCATCAATGCGGATATTATGGTCGATTCTTATTCCGGTGACGCGTTCCTCCTTCATTGTGCTCGCTCTTATTACGTTCATTGAACATTATAATAACTATTTTTGGCCGATGCTGATCACGAAAAATCCGAATCTGCAGCTTGTCTCGGCAGGCCTTAGAAGCTTCTTTGTGGAAGGAGGAGCCTATGGCTTGAAGTGGCCGCTTATTATGGCGGCAAGTTCCTTTACGATTATCCCGCTGCTTGTGCTGTTTCTTTTTGCGCAGAAGACGATTATGAAAAGCTTCAATATGTCAGTTGGCGTGAACAAAGGGTAGAAAATAGGCATTGCTTATTGTTTTATACAAATCGAGTGGAGGAATCAATTACAATGTTGAAAATGAAGCAAGGTTTAGCTCTGATGATGGTAACCAGTTTTGCGGTACTGGCAGCGTGTGGACAAACAGCAGGAAATACGAAAACGAATAATGGAGCTAATGCAGATCCAACCAATGAGGCAAGCGAAGCTCCTGCTCCTAAAGAGCCAGTTACGATTGAGTTCTGGTATGGGCTTGGCGGCAAGCTTGGCGAAACGATGAAGGAAAAAATCGACTTATTCAACAACTCGCAGCAGGAGGTAATCGTGAAAGGGATCGCCCAAGCGGATTACTCCGAAACCGAGCAGAAGCTCCAAGCTGCGATTGCAGCGAAGCAAGCGCCTGCTGCTGTTCTTTCCTCTAATATGAACTGGGCAAAAAAAGGATTATTCGCTGATATGAGCGAATTAATTGGTGCTGACTCTTCTTTCAATAAAGTAGATTTTGTACAAACATTTCTTGAACAAGGACAGCTGGACGGCAAACAATATTTCCTTCCGATGTATGGCACGACGCAGGTCATGTATTATCGCAAGGACGCACTTGAGAAGAGCGGACTTACAACAGAAGATTTTAAGACATGGGAGAGCTTAGCTGCTTCGGCGTCGAAGATGGCGGTTAAAGCGAATGGAAAAACAAGCTTCTACGGCTGGGAGCCGATGTGGGGCATGGAAAATATGATGGATGCAGTATTAGGCAAAGGCGGTACCGTTCTAAGTGATGATGGCAAAACCGTGATGATTGACTCTCCAGAATGGGTAGAGACATGGGAGATGTTCCGCAAATGGATTCATGAAGATAAAGTGATGACGATCCACTCCGGCGGCCAAGGATGGGAATATTGGTACAAAACGATCGACGATGTTATGAAGGGACAAGCTGCAGGCTATACGGGCTCAAGCGGCGATCAAGGTGATCTTGATTTCAATATCGTTGGGGCAATGGAGCAACCGGGCTGGGACGGCATAGGTACAGGCAAACCTGTTGCAAGTGCAATTATGGCAGGCATTCCAACTGGCGTAAGTGAAGAACAAAAAGAGGCGGCATACAAATGGCTTACGTTCTTCTCTGAAACGAAAAATACCGCATCATGGTCGATTGGTACGGGCTATATCGCAGTTCGCTCATCCGCACTTGAGGACGAGGAATACAAAGCATTCAGCGAGAAAAACCCTCAAATTAAAGTGCCGCTTATGCAGGCAGCTCATGCATCTGCGCCATTCCAGGACCCGACAGGCGGCAAAATAAACGATGCGCTTAAGATTGCAGCTGATAAAGTGCAAATCGGAAATGTTTCTGCTGAGAAAGCGCTCAAGGAAGCGAAGGAAGCAGCACAGAAGGAGCTCGACAGATTAAAATAGGAGGAATTGTTAATATGCCTGACTTAATGATAAATAATCGAGCATACAAGGTGTCAGGCATCTTGTTTGACAAGGATGGAACGCTGCTGGATTTCATCGGGATGTGGGGCAGCTGGAGCGAGTTCATATTCATTGAGCTAAAGAATCAGCTAGAGCACCGAGGAATTCCTTTTCAGCCTGACCTGATTCCTAGCCTTTGGGGCACGAAACATGATGCTGACAACAAGATCATCGATTATGATCGAAATGGCCCGCTTGCTATGGGCACGATGAATGACTTGTATGCAGTGCTTGCTTGGCAGTTGTACAGCCAAGGCGTATCGTGGGCCGAAGCGATGGAGCTTGTTCAGCATTGCAAGAAGCAAGCGGATATTGAGCTGGAGCTCTCGCGCCCAGCTCTCCCGCTGCCTGGAAGCATTAATTTTCTGGATAGCTGCAGAGAGCATGGCATTAGGCTTGGCGTTGTCACTGCTGATGAAACAGAGGCTGCAAATAAACATTTGGAGTGGCTTGGAATACGCAATTATTTTGATGTCGTAATCGGCACTGATTTGGCTCAGCGAGGTAAGCCGTTTCCGGATATGATGGAGCTGGCCTGCCTGAAGCTTGGAATTGATTGTTCGGAGGCTGCGATTATAGGCGATACTAATGGAGATATGCGGATGGGACTTGCGGCTGGAGCTTGTGTAAAAGTTGGTATCGCAGATGTTGCCGAAGGATCTCGCGTCCACAAGGCGCTTCCTAATGCAGATGAAGTTATTGCTTCGTATAGCGAACTAACGATTAGGAGACGAGTGAATGAAGAGTGAAATGGGCTGGGGATGGACATTTCTTCTTCTCGCTATCGTATTAGAACTGTCGGGAACCGTTTCTATGAAATATTCAGCGGGCTTTTCACGATTTTGGCCATCTGTACTCATGTTTTTATTTTATGGTGTCAGCTTCACGATGCTAAACTTCGCTCTATCTTATATGAATGTGAGCGTTGCCTATGCGATCTGGTCAGGTATTGGCATTATTCTCATTACGATTGTCAGCGTTACGATTTTTCATGAAAAGCTGCCTATTACCTCATTGCTCTGGATTGCTGTTATCGTTGTTGGAGTAGTGGGCTTGAATATGAGTGTAAAAAACCATTAAAGTCAAGCAGAAAGGGAGAGGAATAAAATGCTGTCTCCAATTATTAGTTTTCAAGTCATTACGGACACCCATGTTACGAATGACCGGGATCATATTCACAATAAGCATTTCGAGCAAGCGCTTCTTGATATTGCGGCACATGCCTCTAACAGTATAGGCATAATGCATGTTGGAGACGTGACGGATCATGGACTCCGACCTGAATATGAGGAGTTTACCCGCATTTGGGAAGCAAACAAAGCCGGACTGCCAGAGATGCTGCTTACGTATGGCAATCATGATATTTTTTTAGGTGAATGGAGCAGTCAACTTAAACTCTATGAATCTAGCACGGGCATGAAAGGTCCATATTATGATAAATGGCTGGAGGGCTATCATTTTATTTTTCTTGGCTCGGAGCAAGGATTAAAGGATTTCGCCTATTTGAGTACAGAGCAGCTTGACTGGCTTGATGAGCGTCTTGGTGAGCAGGCATCAGCATCAAAGCCGGTATTTTTGTTCCTGCATCAGCCGCTGAAGGATACGGTTGCCGGGTCGCTCGAGGAGCAGGGCTGGTATGGTGTGACTCAGGACAAAGAATTGAAAGCAATACTGAAAAAGCATCCTCAGACAATCATGTTTAACGGACATACGCATTGGGAGCTGGAAGCGGGACATACCTGCTTTGAAGGAAAAGGTGAAACGGCGACCATATTTAATACGGCATCCGTCGCTTATTTATGGACGAATGAGGATGAGTACAAAGAGGGCAGCCAAGGTTATCAGGTTGACGTGTACGCAAATAAGATTATTGTGCGCGGCAGAGACTATACGACTTCCTCATGGATCGAAAATGAGCAATATGAATTGAATTGGTAAGGAATCATTTCTCATATGAGCCCCATTGGGGCTTTTTTTTTTAAAATAAGAATTTATAAGTTTGTTAGCTTATAAAGGGCTTATATTTCTCCGTCAAAGCTGCTTCAGCATCCAGAGGACGCCGAAGTCGTTTTTGCTTGTGTGATTGTATATGGGCTAGTGTAGGAAATAGGGAGAGGTTTCAATATATTCCATTAATAGATTCATATAAAGCGATTAAAGTTTTTTATTGAGAGGATGTAAAAAAGGCCTGTGGATAACTCTATCCACATTATCCACCTTGATAATGCTTAAAATTCGACGTATATACACATGCTATTCACATCGTATCCACAACATCTTGTGTATAACCGGGGCTGTTGTCCTTCTAATAGTGCCATGCTACTATGAAAAAGTAGTAACCAAAGTATGGAAGAAAGGGTGTGTAGTATGGAGCTACTGTCTGACGAAATGTTAGTAGACACTTATTATGCAGCTGTGCAGTTTGAATTGGAACCCGAGTTTATTCGAATGTTAGCCATCGAAATGACACGCAGACGACTCAAACCAGAAAACATCAAAATTACAGCATAAAAAGTCGCGATTCTTCAAGATAGCAGAGCGACTACATTTCCTTCACCCAAACCTCGGCAGTAAGCTTGCAGGCCTGACAATATACAAGATGCTTGCAAGATAAAGAGTTTTGCACATGCACACTATTTATGAGCGGCTCGTCTTCGATCTGTTCATAGGGAGCGTAAGGACTCGTCAGATCAGATGCACGACCGCAATCGATAACTGCGCTATCGCAAGAGGAGCAGCGAACATGCAAATATTGAAAGCCATTACAAACAGGACAAAACATAAGGGTATCCTCCTAGGCTCACCGTGCATATGAATGCAATAGGTGTATGAATGAGCTAAGCCAAGGTTAGGATGCCCTTATGTTTATTTTTTTACCGTTATGTTCAATATAAATGCGCTAAAGCTTCATGTTGCTGCTATGTCCTGGGGACAGCTTTGCTCCGGGATCAACATAAACCTTAGCGTTGTTAATAGCAGTAGGGGCTTCTCCGAAACCAACAGCGATCAGCTTAAGCTTACCGGGATAAGTAGTCACATCGCCTGCTGCAAAGATTCCAGCAATATTAGTTTCCATACGTGTATCAACGATAATCGACCCGCCTTGAATTTGAATACCCCAATCAGCAATCGGACCGAGTGAGGAAATAAAACCAAAGTTGACGATGACGGCATCGACTTCAAGTTCAATTGTCTCTAATGTTTTGACGTCGGATAACGTGACTTTCGTAATGCTCTCCTCACCATGAAGCGCTGTAATTTCTTTTGGTGTAAGGATGTTAACTTTCGAATTCATTAAATTCTCAACGCTATGCTCATGCGCTCTGAATTTGTCACGACGATGAATTAGCGTAACGCTCTCAGCGATGGGCTCCAGCATGAGCGACCAGTCAACGGCTGAGTCGCCGCCGCCGCTTATCAACACCTTTTTCCCCTGAAAACGCTGCAAATCACCCACAAAATAATGAAGGTTTTTCTTCTCAAATCCAGCGGCCTCAGGCAATTCAAGCCTCCGCGGCTCAAATGCACCAACACCGGCAGTAATAATGACCGCTTTAGCAT
>NZ_JBFRDK010000116.1:8868-30337 GCF_052113545.1 Paenibacillus sp. TAF43_2 | reverse complement strand
CAATAAATAAGTTTAGCCTTGCAATGAAGCAAGTACCGTTTCGCGCATCGCTGTGACGGGTGCTGGCTGGCCTGTCCAATATTCAAAGGCATATGCGCCCTGATAAATAAACATGCCAAGCCCGCCATGAATGCGGCAGCCGCGCTGCTCTGCTTGCTGCAAAAATTTCGTTTTCAAAGGATTGTATATTAAATCACTTGCAACCGCGCCCAGCTTCAGCCAGCTTGCATCAATTGGCGTCTCCTCCGTATGAGGGAACATGCCTACTGATGTCGTGTTAATCACGATATCGGCTTGCTCGCATGCGGTTTGCAGCTCATCATTCGAAATCGCTTCAATATCTACTTTATTTTGCAATGAATCTGCAAGCTCTTTTGCCCGGTCTACGGAACGATTGGCAATCGTAATTCGCGCAGGATTCTCGCTTGCTAGAGCATAAATGATGCCGCGGGCTGCGCCGCCCGCGCCGATAACGACGATTCGTTTGCCCGCAAGCTCACGCTCCGCTTCTTCCTTCAACGAACGCACATAACCAATGCCATCGGTGTTATATCCGATTAGACGGCCAGCGTCGTTGACAATCGTGTTAACCGCGCCAATGGCCTGCGCGCTTGCATCGATCTCATCAAGCACGGACATAATGTCCAGCTTATGGGGGATCGTAACATTGACACCGCGAATGCCCATTGCACGAACACCAGCGGCAAAATCTCCGATACGATCGCTCGTAACATGAAAAGCAGTGTATACACCGTTAATTCCCGTTTCCCGAAAGGCACGGTTCATCATAATAGGTGATTTCGAATGCCTAATCGGATTGCCGATGACGCCGAACAAAAGAGTATTGCTGTCAATCTGGTTTCCTGCGCCCATATTCGTCACAGTGAATTCCCCTTCCAAGTGACATGTGTTTAGATCATCGAGTCGCGAAGCATGACCTTAACGCCCTTCGGCGCATAAATGTCAATCACAGCTCCACCAGTACCGTTCACTTGTATCCAGCCAAGACCGGATATAAATACATCCTTATTCAAGCCGCGCTTAACGCGCAGTGAATGCCTTGTCCAAGCCGGAATCGTTTCTAGTTCTTCAAGCGATGGTCCTCCGAGCAATTGCCCACGGTGATCTGCATACAACTCATCCGCCCGCTCCAGCTTCGTACGATGCATGTTGAGCGCATTTGAAACATAGAACGTAAAGGATTGGCGATCACCCTCGACAAAATCGAATCGAACAAGGCTGCCAATAAACAGCGATTGACCCGAGTTCAATTGATAGACGAGCGGTTTAATTGGCTTGTCCGGCAATAGTGAGCCTAGGAAGCTCCGCGGTACAACCTCTGTCATACGTGTCGTATAGACGATACCTGGGGTATCAATAATCGCTTTCCCATCCTCAAGCGGAATATGAACGGCATCAAGCGTTGTTCCCGGATAACGAGAGGTTGTCAGCTCACGTTCCATGTCACTGTAATCTCGAATTAGACGATTAATCAAGGTTGATTTGCCGACATTCGTCGCGCCAACCACATAGACATCTCGGCCATTCCGGTACTGCTCAAGCGCTTCAATAACTCGCTCGAAGCCCATATTCCGCTTCGCGCTGCATAGGACTACATCGACTGTRCGCAGTCCCTCTTCCTTTGCTTGCTTCTGAACCCAATTCCGAAGTCGATTGACGTTCATCGCTTTCGGCAGCAAATCGATTTTGTTCACGACAAGCAGCACTGGATTGTTTCCGACAAAACGCTGCAAGCCTGAAATCAAACTTCCTTCAAAATCGTACAAATCGACAATATGCACAACGAGGCTATCCGTATTTCCGATGCTGCCAAGCAGCTTTAAGAAGTCATCCTGATCAACCGCTACGGATGAAGCTTCATTATAATTGCGAATTCGGAAGCATCGCTGGCAAATAACCGGTTCGCGACCGACAGCCGCCTCCGGCAAATAACCTGGAAAATCAGAACTTTTAATCTGAAGCGCCACTCCACAGCCCGCACATGATCCATATGCCTGACTAAGTTGTTGTTCCATCACTTTGTTTCCCCCTCATACCATAACCCTTTTTTCCTTAAACGCACTAACGCTATTCGTTCAATACGACGATTCACTCGTGTCATTATACCTTCATCAGCAGGAGCGATTGGCGTGACAAGGATGGTGTATAACCCCATACGGTTACCCCCAAGCACATCCGTCAGCATCTGATCTCCGATTACGACGGTTTCCTCAGGTGCAAGGCGGAGTACACTAAGCGCTCTCTTGAACGATTTGCCAGCTGGCTTGCGAGCAGCATGAATATATGGAATATTCAGCGGCGCAGCAAACTTCCCGACGCGTGTCTCGTTGTTATTGGATACGATAACAACCTGAAAGCCCCGAGAACGTACGTAATCAAGCCACTGCACAAGCTCAGGCGTAGCTAACGCCTCCTTGGCACCGACAAGCGTATTATCCAAATCCGTAATGATGCCGCGAACGCCTCTTGCATGCAGCTCATCTAAGTTAATTTCATATACTGTATTGACGCGCATATGCGGCAACAGCCGTTCAAACATAATGGATATCCCTCTGCTTTCTGCTTGCTATCTTACGAAACTATACCATACAAACTAAATTTGTTGCAAAAAAATACCGCTACCAATTTCTCTGGCGAGCGGTATTTGTTCGTATGTTATCTTAATTGATCAATGAGTGAGCGTACTTTAACGACGAAACGATCTGCTTCTTCGGATGACGCCATAACGGGGCTGTATTTCGCTTGTTCAAACCCATTCAGCACAATCTTAAAATCTTCACGCAGCCGCTTCTGATTTTGYGACCAGCGCAACACTGCCTCGCGCAGCGTCTCATGGTCTTCGCGCTCCATTCCACGCTTTTTGCAAATGCGCAGCAGTTTTTGCGTCTCAAGTACGATTCGATCATTTGTTGTGTATGATCCATGGCGGAGCTTTCTCCAAGAAAAGATAAGCTTGTCACGACGAATAATAAGCCATGCAACGGAAGCAGCGATAAGCAGTGATATGGAGCTCCATAACCAAACCTGCGAGCTTGATGAGCCTTCTGTATCTCCAGCTGCTGCAGTATCGCTATCGCCGAGATCGAGATCCGGCAAAGGAGCAACCTCTTCTTCAGGCAGCGTATACGGGAATGAGAAACCCGCTGTTGCTTCGAACGGAATCCAGCCTGTACCTTCAAAATAAATTTCTACCCAAGAATGAGCATCTGAATTTCGAACGGTGTAAGTGCCTGCTCCGCTTGGATTTACTTCTTCCTCCCTGTAACCGCCTGGAGGCCCGAAATCACTAGCTGGCAGCGCACCAGGAGCAAATCCTTTAACCCATCTCGTCGGCAGGTCTAAGCTGCGCGCCATAACGGCCATTGAGGTTGAAAAGTAGTCGCAATAGCCTTCTTTCAGCTCAAACAGAAATTGATCAACGAAATCGCTGGTAGATCCTGTGAGCTTTGATTCATCGGGCAAATTATTATAGTTGTAATTGAGCCTTAAATACGATTCCAACATTCTAGCTTTATCATAATCATTAGCAGCCCCGGCGGTAACCTGCTCTGCAAGCTGTTTGACTCGATCAGGCAATGATTCAGGCAATTGCAAGTAAAATGAATTGCGTGCAGCCTCTTCCTTATCTGACCAGCCAGCTTTGGATGTCTTCAGCAGCGCTTCATCTAGAACAGGTACAGACGACGTAACCGAATACGTTTGCGGGTATTTGCGGTTTTGCATGGACCAGTTCAGCAGCCGCAGCTCGCCTGAGCTAGGCTCCCATCTTAAGCTAGTTGGAATAGCTGCCTCTTCATTTTCAATCCAGTTGATCTTCGAAAGTGGTGCAGCGGCAAAAAGAACCGGATAAACATCCTTTCGAATCATCGTAACAATCTGATTGACTTGCTTTACACCAGCTTTTGGCGGATCATCTAATGAAGCGAATGCTTCACCCTTCACAACAGGAATATTTTCTTCGCCAGCAAGCCTGGGAGCAACATCAATCCACCCGTCACCTGTGTAAAAAGCTTTGGACTCCCCGCGCCAGTAGCTGCGATGCGAGGTCGTAACGGTCATCATCGGTGAATAATCAAATTCAAATCCACCGCCAAGCTTATCGTCGCTTCGACTATATCCGGAGCTCGCATTGCCTGATCGGTTCGGCGATATGACGTCTGTACCCTTATCGCCTAAAAACACCTGAACCCTCTCCCCTTTAGCTTCCTTCCAGATCGTATAAGGATCCTGAAGAATAGGAGCAATTGAAGGCATATTCAATCCAACAATCATGAGAATAGATAAAACGAGTGCAATCGGCACCATTAATCGCAGCGGATACTCGATTAGCTCTTTCCAGCTATTCGGATGATCGCGCTTCAGCCTCGACAAGTGGCCAGCGACCATCCAGAGCAAACCAATAAAGACGACCATCCCTACTTCATCCCACAGCCAGATCGGCGTAAAGGAATCTGCGATGGTTAACACCAAAATGCTTACGCCTACAAATCCGAACATTCGAACTCTTGTGATCGTCCATATTCCAAACAGCACGTAGAGCATAAGCATCGCCCCACTTATCCATATAAATGGATTAAGCTGAACGAGATGTACCTGCAGCCACCACAGCCACTCTTGCCAGCCCTGTGGACTTGCAACAATCCATTCCATTCTTGCCCATTGCGTTGTAATGAAAATAGCTGCCATTACTTGAAAAAGAAGCTTCAGAAACTTCCAGCGGGGAGGAAGCAATATATCAATTGCTGCCGCCGCAAATAAAGTGTAGTAGGCAATGGCGTACGTTTCGTCCCACCAATAACCTTCAAATATTGTAATTACATTCGCTAAAATAATGGCAATAAATATAGATCTCAGCTTCTCAAACCAGTTCGTCGTTAAATACACTCCAATTGATTTCATCATTTGCTTCATGCAATTCCGCTCCCTTCCAATACCGTTGGGAGCTCTTGCAGCTGACGAACTTCAAATACAGGCCATCCGCGTTCGCGCAATACACGTTTCCAAGAAGTGTTATGGCTTAATAAATCAATCGACGAAGAGATATGAATCAAGCAAGGGGTAATTCCTTTGCGAGAGAGCCACTCCATGCTTCGAATAACATCCGCGCCGGTCTCAGGAGTAATAAGGACTGCAAAACTTCCGGCTTCGATCGTAGAATCAGCTTGCTGAAGCGACGGATACAAGGGCCGTGCTGCATTTGCATCAACAAAGGTTAAATGCCTCATCACCATATTTCGTTGATCAATGCCAGATTTAGGTGTAACGAATGTCATGGAGTCTCCAATGGAGAGCAGCCCCATTGCCGTATCACTTTTGAGACCGTTCTCGAGCAATGAAGCAGCAACAGATACGGCTAATTCGAAGCGAGTCGCGAGTTCACCTTTGTAGCTGCTCGAATGACGATCTAGGATGACAAGCGTTCGCGGCAATGATTCACGCTCGAATGCTTTCGATTTCCACTCGCCCGTCTTCGCCGTCGCATTCCAATGGACACGTGACAAACGGTCTCCGTATAAATATTCACGAACCCCGTTAATTTGTGTCGTTTCCTTCGCTGAGCGCGACGCAATGGCATGAGAGTAAGGACCGCGAATCCCGCGCTGAATGCCATTCCACTGCCTTAGCGGAACCGTCTGAGGCAGTACATTAAGCACCGTCTCCGAGCCGAATTTCCCTGAATGCTCGAACAAGCCGAATACATCATAAGATAAGCACTCTGTATGCGTAAATCGGTACTCGCCGCGCTGCAGCGGAGGCGTCTGATAAACGACATGGCCCGCACGCTTCCAATTCGGTACGAAGGAAGTTTCAAATGCCAGCCTTTGTCCATTATGACGATGCAGCTGATCTCTAACAATGACGTATGGAAGCGGATAATAGCCAGGAATTTTCATGGAAAGGCTTACTTCAAGCGTGCTGCCTGCTGATAAAGATTGATCGATTGTTGTAGCTCCGGGCATCGCATACACTCTGCTTCCTGTAACCTTGTTAATTCCGCTCCACCTGCCAAGCACTAAATAAATAATTAATAAATTCAAAATCATGAAGAGCATCATCGCGGTTTTGCCGCCTTGAAATAAAAAGTAGAACAGACTGGTCAAATAAATGACTGCGACAAGCTGCATCCGCAGCTTCGAAGATTTGGCCGCTGTCATACGACTAACGCTCTAGCCGAACCGGTACTTTCGTGGACTGAATCACCTGCTCGATGATATCCTCCGCTTTAAGACCGTTCATTCTAGCTTCCATTCTTAGAAGAAGCCTGTGCGAAAGCACGTAAGGAGCAAGTTCCTTCACATCATCAGGCGTTACAAACTGTCTCTGCTGAATATAAGCACTTGCTTTAGCTGCTCTTGCTAGCGCTAACGCTGCACGAGGACTTGCACCGAGCATTACATTCGCGTTTTCTCTCGTTCCTCTTATTAATGAAACTAAATATTTGCCTACGGCGTCATCAATATGCACCTTAAGCGCTTGGTCCTGGATTTGAATCATATCGGATATATTAATCATTTGCTGAATGCGGTCAGATGGATGTATTCCTTCATTAGAGAGCACCATTTGCTGCTCATCTGTTTCACTTGGATAACCGAGCGACAGCTTCATCATGAACCGATCCAGCTGCGCCTCTGGAAGCGTATAGGTGCCTTCAAATTCAATTGGGTTTTGGGTAGCAAGCAAAACGAACGGACGAGGCAGCTCATATGTATCGCCATCAACCGTTACATGTCCTTCTTCCATCGCCTCAAGCAATGCAGATTGTGTCTTCGTTGTCGCGCGATTGATTTCATCGGCTAGCAATATATTAGCCATAATTGGCCCTGGACGAAATAAAAAGGTTTCTTGTTTGGGATGGTAAATGGAAACGCCTGTTATGTCAGTTGGCAGCAAGTCGGGATTGCATTGTATCCGGCGGAATTGGCCGCCTATTGACTTTGCCAACGCTTTCACTAATTGTGTTTTACCCGTGCCTGGCACGTCTTCAAGCAGAACATGTCCACCTGCAACAACGGCAATTAACAATCTTTGGATCTCTTCCTGTTTGCCGAGGATACAAGATTCTAAGTTTCGGAGAATAGTAGAGCATAATTGCATGTCTGCAGGACGAATATCCATTTCATAACCTCCCGAAATAACGCATGAGTTAGTATTCAATACTACTATTTTACAGTACTTCCTTTGCAGTACACAAATTTTTTCGCTACAAAAAAAATTGGAAGATCCCACAGGACCCTCCAACTTAAGTGCATAAATGGTTATCCTTTTGGCCTGACGACAAGTGCTGCCAAGAAGGAAAATATTATCGCTGCCGAAATGCCGGCACTAGTTACCTTAAAGATACCCGATATAACGCCAATCCAGCCTTGCGTATGCAATTCGGTTAATGCGCCATGTACGAGGGCATTACCAAAGCTTGTTATCGGAACTGTAGCTCCTGCTCCTGCAAACTTAACGAGCGGTTCATATAAGTCAAAACCATCAACGATAGCCCCAATGACCACTAAGGTCGACATCGTATGGGCAGGAGTCAGCTTAAGAACATCAAACATCAGCTGACCAATCACACAAATTCCTCCACCAACTAAAAAAGCCCACAAAAAGATCATATATGCTTGCTCCCTCCTGCGCTAATGGCAACAGCATGTGCTATACATGGAATACTCTCGCCTTGCTGGAACGAGAGCGGCGATAATAATGCGCCCGTCGCCACGACTAAAATTCGGTTTAATTCGCCTTTCTTGATTCGTTTGAGCAAATGTCCGTAAGTAACGACGGCTGAACAACCACATCCGCTGCCCCCTGCCTGTACCTTCTGCTTCTGAACGTCATATACCATAAGGCCGCAATCGCCAAACACTGTTTCGTTCATCGGAACGCCGTTTTTCATAAGCAATTCCTTTGCAATGGGATGCCCTACTCCAGCCAAATCACCCGTTACAATTAAATCATAATCACGAGGAGATCTACCTGTATCGTTAAAATGGGCTTGTATCGTATCTACAGCCGCGGGTGCCATTGCAGCTCCCATATTAAATGGATCTGTGATGCCAAGATCTATGACTTTCCCGATGGTTGCACATTCCACTACTGGGCCGTCACCTTCTGCAGCGACAACAGCTGCGCCAGAACCCGTAACCGTAAATTGTGCGGTAGGCGGCTTCTGTGAGCCATATTCCGTTGGATAACGAAATTGCTTCTCAGCTGTGCAATTGTGACTGCAAGTGCCTGCCAGCACATGAGTGGCTGAGCCTGAGTTCACGAAGAGCGATGCAAGCGCCAATGACTCCATTGAGGTGGAGCATGCACCAAATACTCCAATGTAGGGTACTCCGAGTGATCGAGCAGCAAAGCTATTGCTAATAATTTGATTCATGAGATCTCCGCCGACAAAAAACTGAAGCTGGTCGCGTTCGATGCCGGCATTTTGAATTGCAAACTCCGAGGCTTGCTCCAGCAGCAGCCGCTCTGCCTTCTCCCAGCTTTTTTGCTGCATGTCCAGCTCAGGATGGACGAGATCAAAATCGGCTGCAAGCGGACCATCTCCCTCATCAGGACCGACCACGGTCGCCTCGCCGATTATTACCGGGCGTTTCTCAAACCACCATGATTGTTTCCCTCGCAGCATATTACTGACCCCCAGTTCCGAGAATAAGATGAGCGATACCTACGAAGAAAGCTGCAACTGTACCGAAAACAATAACTGAACCAGCCAGCTTAAACATATTGCCGCCAACACCAAGCACAAGACCTTCGCTCCGATGCTCCAAAGCGGCCGAACACATGGAATTGGCAAATCCGGTTACAGGCACTGCTGAGCCAGCACCAGCCCATTGCGCAATTTTATCGTATACGCCTAGGCTCGTTAAAATAACCGATATCAATATAAGCGTTGCAACTGTTGGATTGCTTGCCGCTTCTTCGCTCATTCCCATCAGATGGACATAAAGCTCCTGTATAACCTGTCCAAATACACATACTGCCCCGCCGAAAACGAATGCTTTCAAACAATTTCCAAGTACAGATCGAGGCGGCTCCATCGTTTTTGCGAACGATTGATATTCTTTTGGTGACATGGACATTTTTTTGTAATGACTTTTGCTTTTGGTCGCCACAAAACCATCCTCCTTTTCCGCTACGGTTTTTCTCTATGCCTGAAGCTAAAGTTCCGTAACCGCTTTGCTTTCTTCTGGTTCATTATTTGTAATAGCAGGTTGCAATATTCCAACTCAAACAAAAACGCCATCAATGTCCTCTGGATGCTGCATCAGCTTTGACGGAGATATACAAGATAATCTGGAGCAAATAATATACTTTCTTACATTAAAAAAAGGATTGCCCCCGATTAATGATTTAATCGAAGGCAACCCTTTATTTAAAGAAATATGGCTAATAACAAAAGAACGAGTAAAACATACATTATGAGCACGAGCAAGCTCAATAAATGACGTTGCCGCTTCGTAGACAAAAGTGCAGCTCCCCTCACACCGGGCTTTTAACAACAGCATATGCCAAACACCCAGCTGCGAAGCTTATCCAGAGCGATTTCAATAGGCAAATGTTTTATTGTTCGATAATCATTACGCCTTTAGCAGCTAAGCTGTAAGCGCCGCTGACAATCTCACCCGTGAGAAGCTCTGTTCGCTGCTGAGCGCCAAGCTGAAGCTCAGAAGGCTCGGAGTTATGGTTCAAAATAAAAGTAAAGGATTTCCCATCTTTATTTCTGCGTGTTACTTCGACCCCTGCAGGTACGGACAAGATTGGCTCAATCCCTTTGTCCTTGCATAAGTTCGTGAGCAGCGACTGCAGGAACTCTTTATCTGGACTGGAAGCTATATACCAAGCTTCCCCGCTGCCAAATTTATTGACAGTAACCGCTGGCATGCCTTTATAGAAATCCGAGCCATACTCAGCAACAACCTCAGCGCCTTCAGAATGGATCAAATCACATAGCAGACTGCATGTATAAGTGCCGCTGAGAGCCCCATCAACTTTTTTCATCACCATTTGGTTGTGTTGGCCTGGCAGCAGCGCGTCGATCTCCTCCGCCCAAATGCCGAGAACCTTGCGCAGCTTGCCTGGATAGCCGCCCGTAGTTACGAGATCATTCTCATTAACGATGCCGCTGAAAAAAGTCGTAATGAAGGTACCGCCGCGTTCCACCAACGCTTCTACCTTCTCCGCAAAACCCGGTTTAATCATATACATAACCGGTGCAATGACGAGATCATATTGCTCGAAATTTTCTTCAATGCTGATCATATCGGTTTGAATATTCAATTCAAACAAGGCATCGTAATACTTATGAACCTCATCCACATATTTTAAAGCTACGCTTGGTCCGCTGGATAGCTCAACTGCCCAGCGGTTTTCCCAGTCAAATACGATGGCTGCCTTTGCATCAATTCGCGAATCAAGCAGCTTATCCGAAAGCTTCGTCAGTTCATGACCAAGCTCTGCGCACTCACGAAATACGCGTGTATGCTCATGGCCCACATGCTCAATGACTGCGCCATGATATTTCTCGCATGCTCCGATCGAGCGGCGCAGCTGGAAGAACATAACGGTATCCGCGCCATGCGCTACTGCCTGATAGCTCCAAAGCCGCATGACGCCAGGGCGCTTCAAAGCGTTGTAAGCTTGCCAGTTCTGCTGGCTCGGCGTTTGCTCCATCAGCATAAAGGGCTGTCCACTTTTCAAACCGCGCATAAGCGAGTGCGTCATTGCTGTATAGCTTACAGGAGTGTCGATCGACGGGTAATTGTCCCACGAGATGACATCCAAATGTTTGGCCCACTTGAAATAATCAAGCTCAGGGTAAGTACCCATCATATTTGTCGTAATTTGAATGTTGGGCGAGTGTTTGCGAATTTCTTTGTGTTCAATTAAATAACAATCAAGCAGAGCATCCGATTGAAATCTGCGATAATCAAGCGATATGCTTTGGAAGTTGGATCGATTGCCTCCCCATTCCTCGCTAAGCGCATTAGGCGGTTCAATTTCATCCCAGTCATAAAAAGTATGGCCCCAGAAATTTGTGTACCAAACGTTATTCAATTGTTCAATCGTGTGATAACGCTTTTGCAGCCATATTCGGAAAGCGTCCGCGCAGTTATCGCAATAACAGTAGCCGCCATATTCATTCGAAATATGCCAAGCGACAATCGCAGGGTGATCCTTATAACGCTCTGCCAGCTTCCCAGCTATGCGTCCCGAATGCTGCCGGTAGGTTTGGCTGCTCGGACAGGAGTTGTGGCGTCCTCCAAATTTACGTTTGCGGCCCTCATAATCGACACGAGTGACATCCGGGTATCTCTTCGCCATCCATGCCGGATGAGCCCCCGTACTGGTAGCAAGGCAAACAGCGATTTGATCGCCATGAAGTTTGTCAATTATGTTATCCAGCTCTGTGAAATCATAGGTTTCTTCACTTGGTTGAATCCGCGCCCAAGAAAAAACGTTAACCGTAGCAACATCAATGTTCGCAAGCTTGAACATGCGAAGATCCTCTGTCATCGTCTCATCATCCCACTGCTCCGGATTGTAATCTCCGCCGTACCATATTTTCGGAAGTTTCTCGTTTATCATTTTTATTTCAATCTCCCTTCAGTTTATGTTAATTAACAGCAAGGGAGAGAGCTCATTAGATGAGCCCTCTCCCTGCCAATTCACTTTGAGTCTTATTTCGACCAAAGCTCCACACGATCCTGCACCATTTTTGTAAATTCAGCATTCAGTTTTGCTACACCTGCATCATCAAGATCTTTTAGAAATGCATCATAGATTTTATCGAAGTCTACTGGTTTAGCAAGAATCGCTTCAGGGATACGTTTTTTCATAATATCTTGTGTTTTTTGGAAAATAACGTTTGCTTGGGAGCCCGTCTCGAACGGAAGTGTCCAAGCTGCGCCGTATTTGCGAACTGGGAATGCATCGTCAGCAGGCCATAGGTCTCTGTACGTTTTCGCATTGTATTTTGCAAGCGTCTTCTTGTCTTCTTCCGAATAAGCCGTTTGAATTTGCTCAGGGAATGTCGTCGTATAGTAGTTTCCAGAAGGGTCCTTCACGCCATCGCCATAGCGAGCAGAAATCAAGTAGTTGCCAATGCCTGTCGTTTTCTTAAATGTATTGCCGTCATTTGATTTTTGAGCTTGAACATCTGCAGGAATAACACGTTTCCCGCCTTCTACATTGTAATGCTTGCCTTCAATACCCCAGTTAACTAATACTTGACCTTCATCAGATGCAAGGTAATCAAGGAATTTGATTAAGCGTACTGGATCTTTTGCATCCTTTGTAATCCCAATTCCATAACCAGATAGGTAACCTGTGCCTTGGAAGGAGTGATCTTGGAATGTATCATTCAGCGTTACAGGAAAACGAGCGTAAGTTGATTTAAAATTGCCAGCTGCTTTCAAAGCGTTTTCTGCTTCGCCATAATCCCAGTTTTGGTCAATCAGTCCAAGCACACGGCCTGAAGCAATTTTTGATTTATATTGATCGTATTTTTGAACGAAGCTTTCTTTATCAAGCAGACCGATATCGTTCATATGGTTCAAYCAACGGAAATACTCTCTTTCCTCAGGGCGCTGGTAATGCATGATCGCTTCATGTGTGTCTTGATTAACGAAAAACTCGCCATCATCTGGAGCGCCTGTTGCATAGAAAGCCGGGTTTGTAACTGAAATTAGAATTTGCCATTCACCGCCGTTAAGCGACATGCCGATTGTCGGCTGGYCATCTGCTGTTTTAGGGTTCTTCTCAATATAAGCCTTAATTGCAGCTTCATAGTCTTGTACCGTTTTGATTTCTGGGTAACCTGCCGCTTCAAGCACTTGATGCTGCAATTGGAAACCGCCGCCAGCTTCGAAGTAGGTTTGTCCTACGCCGTCTTGGGGAAGCACATAAATGGCGTCGTCATCTTTACTCCAACGAAGACGGTTAAAGTATTCGCCATAAATCTTTTTCAGGTTCGGTGCGTGCTCCTCAATCAAAGGTCGAAGATCGATCAGTGCGCCAGCATCAACCAATTTGCCTGCGCTGCCTTTTGGCATAACCATATCGGGAAACTCGTCGCTTGCTACCATAAGGGCAAACATATCTGTGTCACTGCCGCCGACAGGGAACTCTTGCTTAATCGTAATGCCTGTTTTATCTACAATAAATTGCCCTACATCCGACTTCATATCGTCCCAGCTCGGGTTCGCGTCGCCAGAAGCGATACGAATCGTAATCGGATCACCCTTCTCAGGCTCTGCTGCATTTGTTGGTGAATTCGTGGAATTGCCTGGCGCGTTCGTTTCTTTATTTTTGCCGCCTTCATTATTCGAATTGCCGCATGCCGTGACAAATACGAATACTAGTGCCAATACCAAGCTTAAAGCCATTTGCATTTTTCTTTTCATTGCTTGAAAGCCTCCCTTTTTCTCGTTCATCATGCTCGTGTATATAACAGGAAACCTGCTATTACCAATATTAACTTTTTACTGCGCCAAGCGTCATGCCTTTGACAAAATACTTCTGAAGGAAAGGATAAACTAGCAAAATCGGTACCGTAACGACGATCGTAATCGCCATCTTGATAGACTCCGGTGAAACCGACGCCAGCGTTTGCTGCGCATTAGGATCACGGTAATTACTGCCCGTTTGCGTGGATAGCAGCACCTTCATCAGCTCATACTGCAGTGTCGTATTCTCTGGACTCCTATTATTGAACAAGTAAGTATCAAACCAAGCGTTCCAGTGTCCAACAGCAATATACAAAGCAATTGTAGCGAGTACAGGCTGACAAAGCGGAAGGATAACCTTCCAAAATATAGTCCAATCATTTGCCCCGTCAATTTTGGCCGATTCTTGGAGTGCATACGGAAGCCCGTCAATATAAGAGCGGACGATGAACACGTTCCAAACGCTCAAAATAGCAGGAATGATGTAAACCGAAAACGTACCAATCAAACCTAAGTTTTTCATAAGCAGAAACCCCGGAATAAGACCGCCTGAGAAATACATCGTGAGTGCGAATACGATGGACATCCACCTTCTTGCTTGGAAGTCGGGACGGCTTAAGGTGTAAGCCATCATGGATGCCGACAACACCCCAATGAGCGTTCCCAAAACGGTACGAATAACCGAGTTTTTAAAGCCTACAAGCAGTCCCTCAAAGCCGAAAATCGTCTCGTAATTTTTGAGTGTAAATTCGCGAGGGTATATAGTTAAACCGCCTCTTACCGTATCTACCGAATCATTAAATGATATCGCAAGTACATTCAGGAACGGATACAACGTTACGATAGCAACGATGATCATGAATACATAAATGCATGTGTCAAAAACTTTATCGCCTGTACTTCTTCTCATAGCTCCTTGCATGTACCGCACCTCCTATATGATTGATTCTTTGGTGACTCGTTTGTAAATTCCGTTCGCGATAAACACTAATAGGATGCTGACGACGGAGTTAAAGATACCGATTGCCGTACCATACGAATATCGGCTCATTTGAATACCGTACTTCAGCGCATACAGATCGAGCACTTCTGAAAAATCGGATACAAGAGGATTTCCTAACAAAAACTGTTTCTCGAAGCCAATGCTGATTAAATGACCGATCGATAAAATGAACAGCACCATAAAGGTTGTTCTAATTCCCGGTAATGTAATATGCCACATTTTGCGGAATCGGCCTGCCCCATCGACAGTCGATGCTTCATAAAGCTCAGGATCTATTCCCGCCATCGCAGCTAAAAAGATGATGGAATTCCAGCCCATTTCCTTCCACAAATCCGATAAGGTCACGACGCTCCAGAACCATTCGCCCTTGGCCATAAACTGAATCGGCGTATCAATGATGTTAAGAAACATCAATAATTGATTAATCGCACCGCCGTCTGTTGACAGCATCTTCGTTACAAGCCCCGCAACAACAACCCAAGATACAAAGTGCGGCAAATATGAAATGGTTTGTACAGAGCGCTTAAAGAACTGCCCTCTTATTTCATTAAGCAATAGCGCAAAAATAACTGGAATCGTAAACCCTACGATAAGCCCCATCGTACTCATGGCCAGCGTGTTTCGCAAAACGATATAAAATCTTTCGTCTTGAAACAGCTCTATGAAATTATCAAGACCTACCCATTTTTGATTCAATATCCCGTTTTTCGGCTTATAATTCTGAAATGCGGTCAACCAGCCCCATACCGGCACATAGCTGAATAGGAAGATCCAGATGACGAACGGCAGCGACATCATGTACAAGTAACGCTGCTGAATGGCTTTGAACCAAAATCGATTCCTTTTGTTTGTCGCCCTTAACTGCTTAGGACTATCTGTTAGCGGTTTCATAGCTGCTCCTCCTACTGTTTCTGCTTCGTGCAAAAACGTCTTCGCAAGCTACCTTATGTGGTGAGTAGCTTACCCTCTCTTATCTGTACTTATCATAAACGATAGAACCTATCCTCCGGCACCCATATAATTAGACCTAAAATCATATGAAAATACGTTCTTTCAAGCGCTTTCATAACCATTGGTTACATAAAAAATAAAAAAAACATCTAGCTCGCCAGCGACTCTATCAGTCCTGTGAAATAGATGTTTGTAAGTATAAAAAGATTATAGGAACAACAGCTTCCTATTCCAAAGCCGTTCTACCAGAAATACTTTTAAAGGATGAGGGAGATACTCCTTTATACTTTTTAAATTTACTATGGAAATAATCAACATTCGCATATCCGACCCGTTCCGACACCTGATGAACCTTGAGCCCCTCCTGCAGCAGCTCAATGGCATGCTGGATTCGCACTTGATCCAAATACGTGTTGAAATGCTCACCCGTATAGTTTTTGAACATTTTGCCTAAATAGCCGCTATTGTAATTAAATAGATCAGCCAGCGTTTCCAGCTTAATATTTTCACTATAATGACGTTCAATAAAATCAGTCATTTGTTTCATGACCGACAAGCTGTCTGATTTCGAGGTTTTCATCGCCAGCTCCGACAGACGGGTTTGCAGCTGCGCAATCATTTCCTCATAATGATGGGCAAGGTACAAGGCGGTAATCATCGACAGATCCTCATGAAGCGATAGCTGCGGATTAGACAAGGCCGCTTTATTAAGTACAATTGTGAGAAGCTGCGCCCAGCTCGATTTGACGAACGGCTCGGAACAATCAAAAGCGATAATTTGCTTTGACGCCTCCTGCAGCGCTTTTTCCATTCCCTCTTTGCTCCCGATATCCAGCATATAATAAAGCTTTTGAGCAAGGCTATCGATTGATAATTGATTGCTAGGCTCAGCCTCCGCCTGCTGTCTCTCCTCGGCTAAAGACGCCATATGGATGAACTGTCCTTGCAGCATGAACCGCTGCTTTAATAAGTCGTGAATGGGAATGGACCATTTTTGCAGCTCCGCGGGTTCGCGAACGGGTTCGCTTGCCGCAGCTGCAAATCTCACCTTCGTTCCGCAGCATTCCTCGATCCACAGCTTCATTTGCTCGCGCGAGCCATTTTGAAGCATATAATCTTTAAGCAATACCCCAATATAAGGCTCGGCAGAAAAAACCCAGCCGATTTGCTTCTCTTCAACAATGTCGGTCAGCTTCTTCTTAAGCGTTGCATTCAGCGTAAGGGAATGCTCCCTGCTATAGAGCTCGATCAACATCAGCTGGTAATATTTCGCCGGCTCACCCAATAATGTTTTCAGCCCGTGGCTGTTAGCCGTAGTTGCATCCAGCTTCCCGCTTGAGAGCTGATACAGCATCTCCTCACGCAGTAAAGCAGTCGATTGCTCTGTATTTTGACGCTGCTCCGACTGACTTTGGAGCTGTGCAGAGACACGTTCGACATAGCTCTCCAGCTCATCTTCATCGATCGGCTTTAAAATATATCCATCCACATTATACGCGATCGCTTGCTTAGCATAATTGAACTCCGCATAGCCGCTCAAAATTAAAAAATGACAGCTATTGTCTGTTTTCCTTATTTCCTCAATCGCTTGAAGACCATCCATGCCAGGCATGCGGATATCTATCAGAATCAAATCAGGACTCAGCACGCCGTGCTTCTCGACTGCCTCGCGTCCACTAGCTGCTGTCCCTGCGACGGCAAAGCCGTATTTGCTCCAATCAACTAATGTTTGCAGTCCTTCTCGAATCATCGGTTCATCGTCTACAATGAGCACTTTATGCAAGCGAATGACCCCCTATTGGAATTTCAAAAGTAATGCGTGTACCCGCTCCAAGCTCGCTCGTCAGCGTCAAGCCATATCCGTCCCCATAGATCATGACCAGCCGCTGATGGACATTGCGCAGCCCGATTCGGTATTCTTCCTCTTCTTCCATATCATGCAGCGATTCGTTGATTTCATTAATCTTTGCATCGCTGATTCCTACGCCATTATCGGATACCTCAACCCGAAGCATATGATCACTGACCTCTGTCTTTAACCATACGAATCCGCCCTCAGCAACATTTTCAAGACCATGCACAACAGCATTCTCGATGAGAGGCTGAATAATAAGCGGCGGAATTTCGATCTCCTGACCGTTCGCATCGATATCGAGACGAAACGTCAATCGATCGTTGCCGTATCTGAATTTTTGAATTTCCAAATAGCAGCGCACCATTTCGAGTTCATCCTTTAATGCAATTTTGCGCGCGCCTATTTCTAAATTTCGACGAATCATTTTACCAAGCATACGAACGATTGAAGAAATCTCTGTCTCGCCTTTGATATGAGCCTTCATTCGAATCGATTCAAGCGCGTTAAACAAAAAATGAGGATTAATTTGGCTAGCCATCATTTTCAGTTTAATTTCCTTCTGTCTAAGCTGCAGCTGTGCCTGCTGTTTATGCGATTCCGCTACCTCGTCCATTAAGCCGCGAATACTAACGACCATGTTGTTGAATTGCTTGGACAGGATGCCAATCTCGTCATTGCCTGTCACATGCGAAATAACGTTCAAATCTCCCATCGCTACTTTGTTCAAATCTTTATTCAGGACCAGCATCCGCTTCGATATAATCGCAGAAAAAATATAAATCATAACGAAGGCTATAACTAAGCTTAGCAAAATAATGCCTAGCCCAAGCAAGCTTATGCGATTAGCTCCACTTACAATACTATCAATTGTAAATACAGATACGATTTTCAAACGATTAAAGCTTGATTCAGGCTGAAGATCCTCGATCACAATTTTCGAAGGTTTTCCTTCGTATTTGAATTCATAGGTGCCTGCTGCTTTATTCGTCAGTTTACTGGCAAAGTCTAATTCAGAAATATTTTTACCTACCCATTCGGGGTTTTTCGCTGCAATCATATAACCATTGTCATCAATAATCATCGTATCAAACGGCTCTTGGCTAATCATCGCATTAAGCTCATCCTGATTCACGCCTATCACTAGTACGCCGCTTGTCCGATACGTTGGGAACGTGATCTTCCGAATCAGACTTAAATAACGGCGGTTATTTTTAGTTTCATCCTTAATGTATTCCCAGTGAATGCCGTCGCGCTTCATTGCTGACTTATACCAGTCTGTTCCCGCAATGGGATCGGTAACTTTCAGAAACTCCCAATTGTCGAGTATCGTCATATTCGTCGTATAAAAGCGTATGTTGTAGACTTCACTGTATAGTTTAATGTAATCTTTAAAATCACGGTAATCCCAAAACGCCTTAACGACATCAAACGTGGAGCTGTATTGCGTGTTGACGACGTTCGTTAACCTGCTATCGACCAGCAGCTTGTCGGAAATTTCGATTGGCATG
Source organism: Paenibacillus sp. TAF43_2 (assembly GCF_052113545.1). Taxonomy (NCBI): domain Bacteria; kingdom Bacillati; phylum Bacillota; class Bacilli; order Caryophanales; family Paenibacillaceae; genus Paenibacillus; species Paenibacillus sp. TAF43_2. Next base: position 11,554 of record NZ_JBFRDK010000116.1, on the reverse strand, counting down.
CGTATAATATCCAAGGTCTGCTTCTTAATTCGCTCGACGTTATTCGTAATTTGCTGGGTCGCTTGATCAAGTACATTTTGCCTAAAAGCGACGGTAAGAAAAATGCCTACGATAAGCACCGGTACAAAAACAACGAGAATAAAAGAAATAATAAGTTTCTTTTTGATTCGAATATTGTTCATTCTTTGCCCCATTGTTCGAATGCTCTTCTTCATACAAACGGCTCCTCCTTAAAGCTTTGCGCAGCAAACTTCATTCGTTAGTATCGGCTGAGGTAAGCGTTTACTTTTTCGCGTAAAATTTTAAGGCATCTACATTATAATGCTGGCAATCTGCCGTGCCTACATCACTAATTCAATATTTTATCATATGAAAATTAGACAATATGGGAGCGCTGCCTATACGATGCAAAAATCCCGCTCTTAAGAGAGCGGAATTCGGTAGGATGAGTGCTCTTCAACGATATGCTCGCCTTTGTTGTACAACCATTTGAAAGCAAAACGATCGCCTTCATAATTTGTTCTGCTGCGAATATCCGGCACAATAACCGTTTCAAAATGATCGATGATCGTCTGCTGCAGCGAGGCAAGGCGTTCTTCATTCGCATCCGCCTGCTGCGCTGCTTCCTCTTCCGATTGTGCGGTCTGCGAGAAGTAAGCAAATGCTGCCTCCCGATCGCTAATGGATTCAGGCAAAGGATGTCCTGACCCCCGGAAGATTTCTTTCACCGTATTTATCCAATCTTTATACAAGTTGATTTCAATGTCGTTTGCCATATGGAATAGCTCCTCTGTCGATGCTCATTGTTCATTTAAAGAATAAAGCGGCATTACATAAAAAGCAACCATAACCGCAAAAACGGAGCTGCAACAAGCGCTATCTAGCACCTGAAGACAGCTCCGTACGAACAAGCTCTTATTATTGGAAGCGGAAGAAGCTCAGCTTCACGCTTTCCGTCAAACCAATTACCAGATCGCCTCTCAGCTTGCAGCTTGGCAGATCAATACGAATCGTTTGCCATTCTTGCTCACCGCTTGATTCAACCGAGCATGAGCCTCTAAAAACAGCGGCCGGGCTGATCATCTGAATAGACAACTCTCCGCCTTGAGCGCCGCCGCAAACGCGAGCTTCAAATACACTTGGACCGTTTGACCAATCAACATCGTTAAATTTGATCCAGCCCACTGCTTGCGATAAACGGACTGCCGTTCCGCCTTCCTTGCTCTCATCCAAATAAACATGCGCATAATCATCATAGTTTTCCGCACGCGTCTGCAAGGATAACTGACGTGGTGGAATGGTCTCGCCTTCGATTGTTATTGTACCCTCGGCAAGGAGATGTGCGGAGGAGGCACCAGCTGCAAACGTATAAGCCGCCGATTCAAGGCAGAAACGGTCCCGTGTTACATCCCAAATAGCAAGCTCTTCTGCTGGAACTACAAGCTCTACTTGCTTCGTCTCTCCAGGCTCGAATGAAATCCGCGTGAAGCCAACCAGCTTCTTAAGCGGACGCTGTACCCTTGAGCCCTCCACTCGTACATATAATTGGACAACCTCATCCGCTGCGACGCCGCTCTCATTCGTAACCTGCAGTTTCACCGTTACACTGCCGTTCATACTCGCAGCGTTATTCGTAATCTCAAGCGGACCGTATCGAAATGAACCGTAGCTAAGACCATAACCAAATGGATACAACGGTTCGCCATCGAAATAAAGATATGTTCGTTTTCCTTTCAAAATATCATAATCCATTAGATCGGTTAACTGCTCTTCTGATTTGTACCAAGTCATATTCAAGCGTCCAGCCGGCGAATAATCACCGAATAAAACGTCAGCAATGGCATTGCCCAGCTCTTGACCCGCATGTGATAAATAAACAATCGCGGGAACTTGCTCGTTTACCTTGTTAAGTGCAAATGGGTAACTTCCAATAACTACGACGACCGTGTTCGGATTAGCAGCGAATACCGCGCTAATTAATTCATTTTGCGAAGCGGCAAGGTCAAGGCTTGGACGATCGATTTCTTCTTTTCCGTTAATAATCGGATTATTGCCTACGAAAACAATTGCCGTTTCTGCTGCTTTGGCTGCAGCTGCCGCTTCTGCAATTCCGTTCGCGATAACATCTTTAGAGAACAGCTCGCTTGCTCCTATATCCGCTAATTCCGTAACTTGAAGGGAATCTGCGCCGCCATTAGGGGCAGAGACCAGCTTGCCGTTCCAAGTTCGTATCGCAAATTTCTCATCAGCTTGCTCATCAAGCTTGAACACTTCCTTCACATACCAGCCAAAAGCTTCGCTTGCAGCTGCTGCAATATTGACATCATCTGCGCTTGTAAGCAGCTTGCCGGAATCCATGCTCTCTAGCGTATAACTGCCCCAGCCCCAATCCGTCACCTCAAATGTATCGCCTTCCTCATCCAAATCAGTCGCTTGCAGACGGTTTGCATGTTCTGTGGATGCGCGCAATGCTTTTCCATTCGCAGCTGATTTCAATCGAACGCGATCATTGCCGCTGCTGAATGTTACTTCTTTGCCGGCAAGCTTGCTCTTGATGCCTTCAAGTGGTGTTACTTTGTACGGCAGTGAACCAGAGTACCAGTCTCGGTATACAACGTCGGCAAGCGGCCCGATAACTGCTACACGGCTTAGCTTTTCTTTATTCAACGGCAGCGTTTTGTTCTCA
>NZ_JBFRDK010000116.1:0-8834 GCF_052113545.1 Paenibacillus sp. TAF43_2 | reverse complement strand
ATTTTTGAGCAAAACAATCGACTCTTTTGCAGCCCGCAACGATAATTGTCCATGCTCCGGCGCACATAGTTTCGATTCAGGCATATCCGCGTAAGGATTCCGCTCAGCGGGATCGAACTCTCCCAAGCGGAAACGTACACGGAAGGTGTTAATGAGTGCTTTATCCAAATCCTGCTCAGACAGCAGCCCTTCTGTCAAAGCTTCGCGAATAGCCGCGCATGATTTTTCTTTATCATCCGTTATGCTGTCGATGCCTGCTTTGATGGAATGAGCTACTGCCTTCTTATAAGAATCATAATATTGATGATCGTTGACGATACCAAGCAAATCTCCCGCATCGCTGACGATGAAGCCGTTCATGCCCCATTCCGCTTTCACTACTTTGTTTACATCCTCGTGCAAAATAGTAGGCGTGCCATTAACCGAGTTGTACGAGGTCATCATCGAATGAGCGCCGCCCTTGACGAAAGCAGGCTTGAACGCTGCTTGATAATATTCCTTCATATTGCGCGGATCAATGCTCGCCGAGCAGCTGCCGCGATTGATTTCATTGTTATTGCCGATAAAATGCTTCAAGGTCGCTACCGCTTTAAAGTAAAGCGGGTGATCGCCTTGAATGCCCTGTACCAGCGAGGCTGTTAGCTCACCTGTCAGCTTAGGATCTTCTCCATAAGCCTCTTCTGTTCTTCCCCAGCGCGGATCTCGCTCCATATCCACCGTTGGCGCCCACAGCGTCAAGCCGTTGATGGCTGGGTTTCGCTGAAAGTAAACGCGTGCTTCATCACCGATTGTAGAGCCTACTTCCTTCAGCAGCACAGGATTCCAAGTGCAGCCAAGCCCGATGGGCTGAGGGAACGTGGTCGCTTCGCCTAGCCACGCCATTCCGTGCGCCGCTTCCGTCCCATGTTTGTAAGGCTTTACGCCTAATCGCTTTATTTCAGGCTGGTATTGAACCATCGATTCAATTTTCTCATCCAGCGTAAAACGTGAAACAAGATCGGTTACCCGTTCTTCAAGCGGAAGCTCTAAATTTTCAAATGGAAAACGTATACTGGTCGTCATATTGCTTACTCCCCCTCTATCGTGGATGTAAATATGCTATACCATTCATTTTTGTTTGTTGGAAATGGCTTTGACGCATCGATAGCTGTACCATCTGAAGCGGCAACGGTAATGGATTCCTTCGATCGTAAGCTGCAAATCGATCCGTGTGTGGATTGCATGCGCCCAGTCGTCAGCTTGCCATTTGTCCATTCCATATCGAGAACAAACCCGCCACGCGCTTTAAGACCTTTCACGCAACCTGCCGGCCATGCACCCGGAAGCGCTGGCAGAAGCTCGATATAACCCAAATGGCTTTGCAGCAGAAGCTCTGCAATGCCCGCCGTACCGCCAAAGTTTCCATCGATTTGAAACGGTGGATGATCATCGAACAAATTCGGATGCGTAGAGCGTGCAAGCAAAGTATGGATAAAGTGATAAGAAGACTTCGAATCCTTCAGCCTCGCAAATAAGTTAATTAACCACGCACAGCTCCAGCCTGTATGGCCTCCTCCGTGGTTTATGCGGCTCTCAAGTGAAAGGCGGCCCGCTTCCACAAGCTCCGAAGTTGTTTCTTGATTGATGGACGTACCTGGATATAAGCCATATAGATGAGATACGTGACGATGCCCAGGTTCGTGCTCCTCAAAATAATCATGCCATTCCTGCAATTGTCCATTAGGCGCAATTTGCAGCGGAGGAAGCTTGCTCCTCGCTGCTTCCAGCTGCTGCTTGAAAGATGCATCGATTCCGAGCAAGCTCGCAGCTGCTGCGCAATGATCAAACAGCTCGCCAATTAAAGTAATGTCCATAGCAGATGACTCAGCAACACTGCTAACCTCGCCTTGTGCGGTCAGAAATTTATTCTCTGGCGACGTGGATGGCGAAGTCATCAGCTGCCCTTTGTCGTTCTCCTGAAGCCAATCCAAACAAAATAAAGCTGCGCCCTTCATTAAGGGATAAGCTTTTTCTCTCAAAAAGGCTTCACTCGGATGATATAAATAATGCTCCCATAAATGCTGCGTCAGCCAAACGCCGCCAAGCGGCCAGAAAGCCCAGCTTGGATGGCCGGCTGTCGGCGTTGATGTCCGCCATAAATCCACATTATGATGCGCTACCCAGCCTGCACTGTTGTAATGAATAGCCGCGGTACGGGCTCCCGTGATGCTGAGCTCCTCAATCAAGCGAAACAAAGGCTCATGGCATTCGCTCAAATTTGCTATTTCCGCCGGCCAATAATTCATTTGCGTATTAATATTCGTCGTATAGTCGCTGTTCCAAGGCGGCTGAACCCGGTCATTCCATATGCCTTGCAGATTAGCCGGCTGCGTGCCAGGCCGCGAACTTGCCATAAGCAAATATCGGCCGTATTGGAAGTATAGCGCTTCCAAATCTGGATCTTGTTTGCCTTGCTTATAGTTTTCCAGCCGCTCATCTGTCGGCAATTGAGCTTGTGCCGTCCGCCCCAAATCGAGCTGCACGCGTTGAAACAAGCTTCGATGATCCCCTACATGGCGCTCTCGCAGCTGTTCATAGCTGAATGTTAATGATTTCTCCAGTAGGCGATCGTTTTGCTCGGTCAGGGCAGCAGCAGTTTTGTCAGGCTGAACATCAAAATTCACAAAGCTTGTTGCTGCGCTTAATAGAAATGTAGCCGAGCTTGCCCCTTGAATATTTATTTGCTTATTGCTGTTTATCGATAGTTTGCCGCCTTCTATCTTGACCATCAGTTTTCCTTGAAAGGCAATGCCGCGATCATTCTCATACTGTACAGCCAGCGGATGATCGCCCAAATAATTGTCTGCTACATGACTTGGACAACGACCGTGAAGTACGATAGCGTCGCTGCCTGCTGCCTCGATTCCATACTGTACGGAGGAAGTCATTGCTGCTGTAAGCTCTAGCAGATCTTCTCCTTCTGACTCGTATCTAACGCATAATACTTGATCCACCGCGCTAACGAACATCTCGCGCGAGTAAACCGTTTTACCCACTTGGAACCTTGCACCAGCGATGCCTGCATCAATATCAAGCTTGCGAATGTAATCTGCGGCCTGATCATGCGCGTGTTCAAAATGCTGCTCTATAAACAAGTCGCCCATCGGTTGATAGGACTCTGTGTTTGTTCCAAGCATCTTCGCCTCGATTAACTGCTCCGCATCAACAAATTTTTTATCTGCGATGAAGTCACGGGCTCGCTTCAAATAGCGCAGCGCTTCGTAATTGTTCGTATCCCGCGGAAAGCCTGACCACAATGTATCTTCATTTAATTGAATGCGTTCTTGCTCCACGACGCCAAATACCATACCGCCTAATCGGCCATTCCCAATGGGCAGCGCTTCCTCCCATCGTGAAGCAGCCTGCCTATACCAAAGGCTTAACGGATGAAGCTGCTCTGCTTTATATCCCATGTTTTTGGTCTCCTATTATCGCTCTGTTCACAGCGCTTTAAAAAACAGTTATTATTCATCATAACGGAATTGCCCTACTCGACAGTACCCCATACATTTCATGAAAAATCATGTCAAAATTAGCGTTTTTTCGAATTCTCGCTAAATAATAAAAAATCGCTGCAAGCACGATGATGTGTGCTTGCAGCGATGTAATTAACAGCCATATTATATTTGAAGGAGTATTTATTACAGACCAGCTGCGCCAAATACTTTATCAAAGCCTGCTTTGGAGCGCTGCGCCAGCTCTTCCGGCGATTGCGATTCCGCTTCTGATGATAAGATTTCCTGTGAAACGGCACCTTTATAGCCAATACGATTAAGGGCTTGCAGGAATCCTACTAAATCAATTACACCTTCACCTGGATATACGCGGCCGTTGTCGAGTGCTTCCTCAACCGGTACGTCCGGCGCGTCATTGATATGAACATGGACGATTTGCTCTGGACGGAGCGCTTCAATATCAGCAACAGTCAGGCTGTTCGTATACCAGTGGTAGGCATCAAACAACAACCCTACATTGCTCTCACCGATTGCGTCGATCCACTCCAATGTTTCCTCGAGCGTCCAAATAAATGGATTCTCCCAACGCGTCCGCAAATGATGCGGGCCAACAAATTCAAGGCCCAGGCGAATGCCATAAGCGCCTAGAATTTGAGCGCAAGTACGCAATCTGCGAGTTGCAAGTGCCATGAAGCGAGCTGCTTTCAAATCTGTTGAAGGCAAAATATAGGTGCAGCAGCTTGTACAGCCTAGAGCCGCAGCCGCAGCCGCTGAGGAAGCCAGCTTCTCCAATCCTTCAAGAAAAGCTTCTTCCGTTGTTCTCCATTCTACTGGAAGGCCAATGGAGCCAATTACTACGCCATTGCTTGCAAGAAGCTCACGCGCTTGCTCTACGCCATAGCGATTAATTAGCGACGCCGCATCCAAATCAACAGCTTGAAATCCGTACGCGCCAGCGAGCTTAATTAGATGCTCATCACTTTCGATTCGACCAAGACCCGCTCCAGTTAAACCTCTCAACATACAAATTCCTCCTCATTCTACAATCAATTATAATTAATTTAGATTCCAATCCAGCTTCACTTCATTGCCTGTGCGCGATGATTCATATATGGCATCAAGCACAAGATTGTTCGTCAAACCAGTCAATACGGAAGTAATCGGCTGTTTACCTTCACGAATACATGCAAGGAAGTGACGGCTAAGACGAGCGCGCTCACCTTCATCATTGTCTGCTTTGCTCAAAACACTTTCAATCGGGCGATCAAATTTTTCTGTAAGCAGCTTGCCTTCAGCACCGCGATAGCTTGCGCCGCCTTCTGAGCCCATTACATGGATAAACGGTGAATTGTCCGTATCCATATGAACAGCCCAGCTTACTTCAAGCGAGAGTGTACTGCCGTCTTCCATTTTGATTAGCGCCGTAGCCAAGTCCTCAACATCATACGTTCCGTCCCAATCCGGTGTACCCCATGTGCCAATCCCTTTACGGTTTGGTCCAAACTCTGCATAGGTTGATCCATATACGGAAACCGGCTTTGGATTGCCCATCAAATACAGTGCAAGGTCAAGCATGTGAACGCCGATATCGATAAGCGGGCCGCCGCCTGATTGATCCATTTGTGTAAACCATGTGCCCCAGCCCGGAATGCCCTTGCGGCGAAACCAGCCCGTTTTGGCTGTATAAATTTTGCCAAGCTCACCACGGTCGATTTGCTCTTTAATTTGCATCGCAACAGATTCCCAGCGCATTTGATGAGCGACCATGACGACACGGTCTGCTGCTTCGCTTGCTCTCAATATTTGACGAGCAGCATCGCTGTTAATGCCCATCGGCTTCTCTATCAATACATGCTTGCCCGCTTCAAGAGCTTGAACGGCAAGCGGAGCATGGAATTGGTTAGGCACACCGATGATGACCGCATCGATGTCAGCTCGCTGAATCAACTCTTCATTGGAAGCCGCAACATGCTCAATACCATATTGCTTGGCTGCTTTCTCTGCTCGCTTCAAATCCAGATCAGTAATCGCCGTAATGATACACTCTTCGCCAAGCTTAGAAAATTCTCCTGCATGGACGTTGCCAATATTTCCCGCACCGATAATACCTATTCTAATCTTATTTTCTGCAGTCAATGAAATTCCTCCTATAATTTTGAATGAACCCTTGCTCAGCAATAAGCACTCGTTTTTGGTAACGCTTGATCTCTTCATTTATGTTAGAATAAACGGGATGAGAAATCGTGCTTGTTTTTCGATAAAAGTCTCAGATTTTCGGAGGAATGCATTCATTCATGACCTACATACCTGACTATTTGAAAACGTATCCAAATATGAATACCTCTTCTCCCCTACATATTAGCCTAAACCGTCTCTATCATGGCTTTAGGCCGCATCGCCATGATTTTTTGGAGTTCTCTTATGTTGTAGACGGAAGAGGCTCTGAATCGATCAACGATGCAAAACATCAAATGCTTCCCGGCACGTTTACGTTTGTGCTTCCTTATCAGGTGCATGAACTATTTACCGAGCCCGGGAGTACACTTGTTCTTTATAATTGTATGTTTAGCATGGACTTGCTGATGGAGCCTGGACAAGAGGAAGGCCTTATGGACCTCATCGATCAGAATACACTGCCGCCATCCGTTCAACTTAGCGGAGCTGATAATGAACGAATGAAGCATTTAATAGAAGATATGTTTCGTGAGTATGCGGGGCAGGAGCCTTGGCGCCGAACGATGCTGCAAGTGCGGTTGAAGGAAATATTAGCTTTCTTTGATCGTTATCGCCGCAATATTGCGCCGTCTGTTCCAGCCTCAAGGCTCGCTTCCAAATCGAGTGCCTCGGTATGGCCGATCATTCATTATATTCATCAACATTATCAAGACGAGCTTGCGCTATCTGACCTTGCAAGCCGCTTTTCACTGAGCATGTCTCGCATAAGTGAAGTCATTAAACAAACGACTGGACAAACGTTCGTACATTTCCTGCATGATTTGCGCTTGCGGCATGCCTGCAGCCTGCTTGTTTCTACCGATATGAGCGTCGCTGAAATTGCGCTGGAGGTTGGTTATGGCTCATACAAAACCTTCTCCCGTATTTTCCGTGAAACCAAGGGCGTCGTTCCGAAGGATTACCGTAAAATGAAGCTTAATCAGGAGCAGCCAGGCAAGTAGCCGAAGCTAATAAACAAACAAGGGCTGCCTAGAGTAGATTAATCTACTTCTAGGACAGCCCTTGCTCTGTTATGTGTTTAATGAAAAATAGACAAAACGAGGAATAAGATAGCTAGCAATACATAAATGACAAGCGAAACAATCATTAGAGTCCGCTTATTCACAGCGTTACTCCCCTCCCAGCACCAATTAGGCTATATACCAACATTGTATGTAGGCGGGGAATGCGCGGAAATTGTCCTAATGAGAAAATCGTCCACTCGGATTAAACGGCTGCTTTGGCTTTGCGATCCGATGGCAGCAAAATCGTCAGCATGCCGAGCAAAGGCAAATAGGACGTGCAGCGAATGACAAACTCAATACCCATGGAATCTGCCAAATTGCCGAGCACCGCCGAACCAATGCCCCCGAGACCAAACGCCATTCCGAAAAATACACCTGATACGAGGCCAACCCGCCCAGGCAGCAATTCGTTCGCATATACTAAAATAACGGAAAACGCCGAGGCCAAGATTAAACCGGCAAAAAAGATTAAAATAACGGAAAATGTTAAATTAGCATAAGGAAGCAGCAGCGCAAATGGTGCAGTTCCTAGGATCGAGAACCAGATCAAGCTGCGACGGCTGAACTTATCAGCGAGCACCCCGCCGAGAAGCAAGCCAATAACATTCGCTGCAAGAAAGACAAACAATACGATTTGAGCATGACTGACGGAGAGTCCAAAATGCTCGATGGCATAAAACGAGTAATAGCTGCTGATCGCAGAAATATAGACGTTTTTGGAAAACACAAGAATCATTAAAATCGTAATGGCAAATACAACTTTACCAGTGGACACATTAAGTTTGGAGACCGGCTTTGCCGCTTGCTTCGTGCTCTTCCTTGGCTCCAGTGCAAGCTGCTTGCCGTACCATTTGGCTACATTAAATTGAATGACAATCCCGATAGTTACGACCAGAGCAAACCAGATCACACCGCGCTGGCCAGTATGCACGAACAGAACAGCTGTCATGATTGGTGCCAGCGATTGTCCAATATTTCCGCCAAATTGAAAGATCGACTGCCCTGTACCTTTTTTCGTCCCAGCCGCCAAATAGGAAACCCGCGCAGAAGCTGGATGGAAAACGGCTGAGCCAATTCCAATTAACATAACAGCGACCATGACCATCCAGAAATGCGATGCATACGAAAGAGCAGCAACGCCCCCCATTGTGAACAGCATGCCAATAGGCAGCAGCATCGGCTTCGGATGCGAATCAGATAAAATGCCGACAACAGGCTGCAGCAGCGCTGCAGTTAAATTAATCATCAAAGAGATCAATCCAATTTGAGCAAAGCTCAGTGAAAGCGAGTCCTTCAAAATAGGAAATAATGCCGGCACGACCGATTGAATCGTATCATTAATCAAATGCACGAAGCTAATAGCGAACAACAATGGGTATATCGTTTTTAAAGCGGACGGTGATGTTGCGATTGAAGCTTGAGTACTAGACATACAGTTTTCTCCTTACTCCAAATAGAATGTAATATGTAATATATCGCATATTATATTTCCTTAAGCAAATAAAAGCAATAAATTCCTTTTAAAATTTTTTGGCATTTGCTTCAATGAATGAACCTGCGATATATTATATATTGTCGAAACTGTTATCCTATCACTTTCATAATGAAACCAAAAAATAAAGGAGGATCCCCTCTGCCTATTCCAACTGATTATTCAACACCCATTAGACTATCCGCCAAGGAGCGTACCTTAAGCCAGCTGCAAAAATGGATTATCGACGGCACGCTTCAGCCCGGAGAGAAGCTTAACGATTCAGAGCTTGCCGAGGCACTTGGCGTCAGCCGCACACCGATTAGGGAAGCCTTTCAATTGCTTGAGGTTCAAGGACTCATTCAAATGTTTCCTGGCAAAGAGACGCGAGTCACGACGCTAGCCAAGGAAGATATTCTTAAGCTGTATGCGCCCCTTACAGCCCTTCAAGCATTAGCTGCTGAGCTTGCTGCCGACAATATTCAGCCAGAGCATATTGAACAGCTGCGTGCTATTAATGCCAGCTTTAAGGAAAAAGTTAGTGAAGAGCAGCTCTATGAAGCGATGGAATATGATGAAGAGTTTCATGAAACGATACTGCAAATTGCCAATAATCAGCATATACTCACC
>NZ_JBFRDK010000115.1:0-21673 GCF_052113545.1 Paenibacillus sp. TAF43_2 | reverse complement strand
CTGCTTGTACTGGCCATCAGCGTGGATCTGTAATGCCGGCGGATATCAATGAAACTTTGCAGTGTTGCCTAAACCACCTTTTCTAAAGGTATGGGTGAAATAATCAATCTTCTTGATCTTTAACCCAATTTTCGAATTCGGATGCCTCTTTGGGATCATTTAGACGATAGATCCAAGAAATCTCTTTTTCATCATCTAAATAATCTGTTACGGAAAAAACAACTATACATTTTTGAAAAAATCCATCTGATCTCAACTGTTCCAGAGCGAGTATGCATGAATCATATAGGTATCCCTGAAAATTGGTAAACTGTTCATCTGTATGGGGTGATTTATGAAACTGCTCGATGACTTGCTGTACGTCATTAAACCACTCATATCCAGAGAATTCATACTTCCACTCAGCGGGACTCCATTTGTAGTACAACGGTTCGTCCGGGTCTTTTTCGCATTTCTCCTTCAGATATTCTTTTGTGTTTGCAGAAGGGCAAACAGTCATTGCTCCTTCATCTGAATAGAGTCCGAAGGCGCAAAACTCATCGGTTGGGTTAGATTTTCGTAATTCGGAAAAGAAGTTTTGAGCTGAGTCTCTAATTAATTTCACAAGATCGATATTTTCTAGCATTTTTCACCTCATAAGAATATGTCTCTGCCTAGCAAATAGAGTTGATGTCGCAGTATGCAAGTCGTTAGCAGAATCTGGATTCTACCCTTGAGTGCTTATATACGAAGTTACTTAGTTTCCTTTCGATGATTGTTGCTTAATGACAGCTTCTTTTGCTCTAAGGACAATATCATCCACATCGGAAAACTGACGCTCAATAGATGCTAGTGCCTTCAATAAAAAAAGGCCAAGATTTTTATCTCCTAGGCATAATTCCGTTTCGGCGAATAATTCGATGTCTTCGAGTTTTTCTATACTTTTTTTGTTATTGATGCTTTTAGGATATTCGATGTATTTATGGAGGGTTAAGACTGCATATCTGCAATCTGTCGAACCAATTAATCCAGATCTCTAGCCCAACTAACTAACTCTTCATCTTCTAAATTATATGGATTTTTGTAAATATTAGAGTAATAGTATTCAGATTCCAATAAATTTCTAATTTTATTGAAAACATTATTGGTGGCATGAAATCCATTGCTGATGGGAGCGGTGAAGGCAAGTGAACCATTATGAAATCCATCTAAAGAACCCGAAAGCTCTCGCTTGACTATAGATTCAGCTGCTTTTATCTTTTCTTTTTTAGGCTGTTCGTTGTAAATTTGAATGCAGAAATTTCCGCCATGTTTTATTAATTCAAAATCTCCGCTCGGATGGAGTTTTATTGTATCTCCTTTCGCAAGGCCTAGAGCTAGCCCTGGTGATGCACATAATTTGAATTTTTGATCACTTAGGTATTCTGCAGGAAGCTCTTCTAAAACAGTTCCTTGTGAATTTCTGTCAGCAATAACCTTGATCAATGTTAATTTATCTTCCATACGATGCTCCTCATCTACCTCTTAGGATAAATTCCGCTAACATAACGGACCTCGTTGAGTCGTTTGTATATTTGAGTCCGGTTAGATCATTTATTTTAAAACAGAATATTCCCGCACGTTGAAGCTGACCGCCCGAAACCTGTGTAACATCTCGCTTTTCAAGCTCCGCAATGCCCACCCTTTTCATAAGCACTCTTGCCTTCTCTGATATTTTTTCGGCGTTTTTTCTGTTGTCGCGCATTGATGGAAGAATGACGTTGTCGAGGATATTTAGATTTTTTAGCATAGTCGGCTGTTGAAAAACAAATACCATTTTTGTTCTACGTATATCTGAAAGCTCATTCTCTTTGTCGGCAAATACAGCCTTGGCGGTTTTGCCACCGTTGGTAATGTCGGAATAGATTCCGCTAACCGTGAGATCTTTCTCCAGTCCCTCAATCACCAGCGTAATGTCATCGCCAACCTTTTTGCTCATCACATCGGCATATATAGTCGAAAATGCAATTTCATCATTTGCTGCGGGTGCTTTGCCCTTGGAATATACGATAGGAAATATCGAATGGTCGCCAAGCTCAATTTTAATATTTTCCTCTGATCCGTTTTCCGTTTTTGCCTTGAATGTTTTTGTTGTAAGAACGCCAACCTTTGATATGGCTTGATCGCTTTTCATCGTCTCAACGATTTCAGTGACTTTTCCAGAGATATTATCGATATTGTTGGTCTGTATGCGCAGATCGTAGTTTCCAATCTCCATATAACTGATAAAGCTTTTTGAGGAAATCGTGTTGTACAGGTTCTGCGGAACAATCATGATAAATGCCGAAATCACCAGCACAGCTAGCAGTGCAACAAAATCAAATCAATACAAAAAAAAAACGGCATCTCTGCCGTTTAAGTTTAAAGTGTTGGTGGAGAATAGGGGGCTCGAACCCCTGACCTCTTCGCTGCCAGCGAAGCGCTCTCCCAGACTGAGCTAATTCCCCGTGATCATTCTTATGCAGTTCTTTATGGTAGTGTAACCAACCATAAGTGGACTCCCAGCTGAGCTAAGGCCCCAAATGACGACAAGATTGATCTTAGCATAGGGTCGTCAAAACTGTCAATCCTTATCTATCATACCATTGAGCGGGTGTTTGGACAGCAAATTATTAAGCTCCTTCATGAACATATCAATGTCCTTGAATTGGCGATAAACAGATGCGAACCTGACATAAGCTACCTCATCTACAGGATAAAGCTCGTTCATAACGATTCCACCAATATCGCTGCTATCAACTTCGGCATGTGCCGTTGTGCGCAGCTCCTTCTCAACCTCGGATACGATTACCTCTAGGCGCTCCACAGGAACCGGACGCTTCTCGCAGGCGCGGATAAGACCCCGCAATATTTTGTCACGGCTGAACTCTTCACGGCTGCCATCTTTTTTGATGACGATCAGAGGCGTCTCTTCAATCATTTCGAATGTCGTGAAGCGGCGGCTGCACTTTTCGCATTCACGGCGGCGACGAATGGATTTGTTTTCGTTGGCGGGCCTTGAATCTAATACTTTCGTTCCGGCATAGTCACAGTATGGGCATTTCATGATGCGTATTGCCTCCTTTCTTAGTCGCTTGAGCCTCAAAAATGAACTCTTCGAAAAAAAATTTGAATTTCCATGTAATTCCTGTAATGAAGTTCAGATTTTTGCACATAATACTTTTACCAACCGCAAGGAGGTGAACATACATGAGCGCATCCCGCAGCAGTAACCAATTGGTAGTGCCACAAGCGACAGCTGCCCTTGACCAAATGAAATATGAAGTTGCTCAAGAGCTAGGCATCGCAATTCCGCAAGACGGATACTACGGCAACATGGCTACAAAAGACGCAGGCTCCATCGGGGGATACATTACCCGTCGCCTAGTGCAAATTGCCGAGCAATCCCTTGCTGGTCAATACAAATAATGATTCATTAAAAGTTGTATGAATAACCGAAGCTTTGGCAGGGCTCGTCCATGAAGAGACGAGCCTCCAAGGCTTCATTTATTTTCGTTATCGTTAAGGATCATCTATTAAAGACTCGGATATAAGTCCTTATACTTATTATAATAGTAAATGACTCTCTGCACATAGTGTCTAGTTTCTCCAAACGGAATTTCTTTAACCGATTCGATCGTTCCATCCCAAGTCCCCGAGTCAAGCCACTTGCGAACATTCCCTGGACCCGCGTTGTATGCAGCAATTGCAGCTATCTTATTTTGATCAAATTGTTGGCTAAGAGATCTTAAATACCACGCGCCAACCTCAATGCTAACGTCTGCACGATTCATAAGCATGTCATCCGTTACGGCTTGAAATCCTGCTTTTTGAACGACCCATGCAGCCGTATCAGGCATAATTTGCATTAAGCCCAGTGCACCCTTCTTCGATTCCTTGCCAGTCTGAAAATTGCTTTCACTGCGAATAATCGCGGCCACTAAATGCGACTCAACGCCATAGTTAGAAGCACTTGCACGAATGTCTTCTTTGTAATGAACCGGATACATCCACTCCGCAAGCCAATCTGATTTGAGAAATAAAATCGTCAATAAACCAAGCAGGAGGACGAGCAACACCCTTTTCTTTTGGAATACCCTCATGGCAAACACATACTTTTCCAAAATTCATCCAGCTGACGCTGTGTCTCCTCCAGCGATCCGCTGTTATCGATGACCCAATCCGCTTTCAGTCTCTTTTGCTCAATGTCCATTTGCAGTGCGATGCGCCGGCTTGCTTCTTCCTCAGGCAATTGGTTTCGTTCCATTAAACGCTTTTTCTGAAGCTCAGCGGGTACATATACGACCAATATGCCTTCGTACAGATGCTCCTGATTCGTCTCGTATAGCAGCGGCACGTCAGCTACTACTAATCGTTCTGGATACTGCTGCGCGTAAGTATGTATGGTTTGCTGCATCCGCGCCCGTATAGCAGGATGGGTTATGGATTCAAGCTTTGCTAATGATTGTTTATCGCGAAACACAATTTCGCCGAGAGCTTTGCGGTTAAGAGAACCGTCCGTTTCAAGGACAGCTTGTCCAAACGTAGAGGCGATTGCCTCTAATGCTGGTTCCCCGGGAAGTACAACCTCCCTTGCGACTTGATCGGCATCGACCAGCAGCGCACCGCGTTCGACGAGCATGTTTGCGATTGTGCTTTTGCCGCTGGCAATACCGCCGGTTAATCCGATTATCATCCTTTTCACCTCAAATTATAACAGCTTCATGATTCCGATTATGATTAATAATATGCCTGGCAGCATAGCTAATGTCTGCATGCCTTTCCATGCGGAGAAACGAAAGCCAAAACGGATGCCGCCTACAAGAAAAAGCGCACTCGCCGCCGCTATGGTTAAAGCCGTAAGTAAGGAAGGCAATCCGATCAACGCAGCCCCAAGTCCAGCTCCAAATGCATCAAGTGATAATGCAAAGCCAAGCATGACGGCCTCCGATGCAGAGATGGTGCCTGATTTATCGACGTCAGCCGACTGTGGCGTGCGCAAAATCTGAATAACGAGCCCTAGACGCTTCAGCTCTACCATAACGACAAGCGCAGCACTCGCGATCTCTCCGGCATGTGTTTTTGCGCCAGCTTCTGCCGTAGCAGCACTTTCTTGTACTGCAGTTTCTACGTGCTCATGCCTCACATCATCCTGCTGCTGTTTGTTTCGTCTAAGCTGCAATAGCGCCCAGACACCAATCAGCATGAGGACACATGCGCCAATGAGACGCGCAACGAATTCAGACAGGAACGTGGTTATCAATCCGCCAACCTGCATGGACAAATAAATAATAATACCAGAGCAGCAAGCAATAATCAGTATTGACACAATCGGTATGCGGATTCTCCGCAAACCGTAAGTAACGCCAACACCAAAACCGTCTACGCTAACAGCAACAGCAAGAACTAATAATGAAACTACATGCGCGAACAATGTTTTAGTCCCTCCCCGCACAGCGGCGATCCGGCTCACAAGAAGCTGTAAGTAGACATCCGCCTATTGTTCGTAACACACTTATCATATGCGGGGAGTATTTGACTGTGCATGTTGGTTAACATTTGCTGAGATTCGTATTATTTTCCTGATGCTTGCAGTGTCTGGCATTTATTGCAAATATGCGTGCCGCGGCCGCCAACAACAAATTTATGGATCGGTCTTGAACAAGTTGGACAAGGCTCATCCTTCTTGCCGTATACAAGCAGCTGATGCTGAAACATTCCCATCTCACCTTGTCCATTAACGTACGATTTAATAGACGAACCGCCTGCTTCAACCGCATTTCCCAGTGTCGAGCGTATCGCTTCATAAAGTCGCTTCCATTCGGCCGGCTTCAATGTGTTAGGTGTTCGCTCCGGATGGATGCGTGCTTGAAATAAAGCTTCGTCGACATAAATGTTGCCCAAACCGACAATATGCTCTTGATTAAGCAATAGCGGCTTAATCTTAGTCGCGCGTTTCTCGAGCTTACCGCGAAGCGCTTCAAGCGTAAAGGCTGGCTCAAGCGGCTCTATACCAAGCTTGTTAAGCGGCGGAAGCTCAAGCTCCTGCCCTTCCTCAAATAAATGCATTGTACCGAACTGGCGAACGTCCTTATAACGCAAATCCGTGCCATCTTCGAAATGAAAGATAACATGGGTATGCAGCTCAATCGGCTCTTCCGATGGGAAAACCCCATATCGGCCTTCCATTCGCAAATGCGATACAAGTACGAGCCCGTCCAAGATGATCCGCAAAAACTTGCCGCGCCGCTCAACCGTCTGGATCGTATGTCCGACAAGCGCATCCGCGAACTGTTCAGGTTCTGCTGGACGCTGTATAATACGCGGGAGTCTAACGGTTACGGATTGGATTCGTTTTCCCGCTACAAGTTCAATTAATGTTCTTCTAACTGTTTCTACCTCTGGCAATTCAGGCATTTCTCCTCACCTCAACAACCATTATACCCGAAACTGCCCGCCAGTGGGTTACTTTGCTTCATACCAATTGTCACCGAAACTCATATCGGCCTTCAAAGGAACATCAAGTTTGAGCGCTCCAGCCATCACTTCAGGCACAAGCGTCTTCATCAGCTCCAGCTCCTCTTGCGGCACTTCAAACACGAGCTCATCGTGCACCTGCAGCAGCATGCGGCTCTTCAGCTTGCGTTCGCGCAGCGCAGCGTCCATATGGACCATGGCCAGCTTAATAATATCTGCCGCAGTACCTTGAATCGGTGTATTCATCGCCGTACGTTCAGCAAAGGATCGCAAGTTGAAATTAGAAGCATTGATGTCATTCAGATAACGCCTGCGCTCAAGCAGTGTGGCCACATACCCGTCGCGCTTCGCTTGCTGAACGATATCGTGCATATATTGGCGAACGCCTTTGAAAACCTCCTTGTAATCCGCAATAAACTTCCCAGCTTCATTACGGGAAATGCCAAGGTTTTGCGATAAGCCAAAATCGCTGATGCCATACACGATGCCGAAGTTGACCGCTTTTGCCGAACGACGCATGTTAGAATCTACCTCCTCGGCAGTTACGCCGAATACATCCATCGCGGTTTTGGTATGAATATCCATGTCCTTAATGAACGCTTCCTTCATATTCTCATCATCAGCAATATGCGCGAGCACACGAAGCTCAATTTGTGAATAGTCAGCTGCTACGATGGACCAGCCCGGCTCGGACGGTACAAAGGCTTTCCTAATTTGGCGTCCTTCCTCAAGACGAATCGGAATGTTCTGCAGGTTAGGGAACTGACTGCTTAGACGACCAGTAGCTGCAATGGTCTGGCGATAATACGTGTGAATTTTGCCTGTTTCCTTGCGCACTTCTTTGAGCAAGCCCTCTACATAAGTAGATTGCAGCTTCGAGAGCTGACGATAATGCAGAATAAGCGGAATAATCTCGTGATAAGGCGCAAGCTCCTCCAGCACCTCAGCATCCGTCGAATAACCTGTTTTTGTCTTTTTCTTAGCAGGCAGACCAAGCTTCTCGAATAAAATCTCACCCAGCTGCTTTGGCGATCCGATATTAAATTCCGTGCCAGCAAGCTTGTACACGCTGCTAATGATTGTTGTCAGCTTACTCTCCAAGTTACGGCCCAGCGCCTCCAGCTCCTCGGACTTTACTTTAATGCCCTGAAACTCCATTCCTGCAAGAATGCGGGACAATGGATGCTCCATATCAAAATAAAGCTTGCTCATGCCCGTATTGCTTAGCTCTTCGGTTAACAAAGGCACGAGCTTCCGAACAGCTTCCGCTTTCAGCGATAAATGGCGGTAAAGCGTATCGGCATCAGGCACTCTGAATTTCGCGCCTTTGCCATAAACAGCTTCATCCGGCGGCAGTGTCGACAACCCCTGCTTCTCATTAATGCCGCTTAATGTCTGGCTTGCTTCTGTAGGATCGAGCAAATAGGCTGCCAGCTGCACATCAAAAGCAGAACCCTCGAAGCTGATTCCGCTCCATTTGAGTGCGAGCTCCACCTTATGGAGATCAAAGCCGTATTTCGGCTTGTCCGCTTGTTCGAGCCAGTCGCGAAGCTTTGCTGCGAAAGGCTGCTTAAGCACTGAATATGGCATTACATACACCGCTTCATCGGTGGCGATAGCAAGGCCAATCAGCTCGGCATGATGTGGATTCTCCCCAATGGCTTCGATATACAAGCCATTTTTGTCCGACTTCTGGAGCAGCTGAATAAGCTTCTCCAGCATCTCTGCGTCTTTTTCTGATTCGATCACATTAATATTCAAATCAGCAGCAGCAGCTTCGGCTTCCTTATCCATATCGCCTGCTTCAGCACCTAGCTCCAACCGATCAATTAATGATTTGAATTCCAGCTTGCGGAACGCCTCAGCCAGCTTCGAACCATCATACCCGTCATAACGAATGTCATCGATAGACTTTTCTATAGGCACTTCTCGGAAGATCGTCGCCAAGCGCTTGCTCATCGTAGCATCATCTTTATGGCTCTCAATGTTTTCCTTCAGCTTGCCCTTCAGCTTGTCCAAGTTATCAAGCACGCTTTCAACCGATCCATGCTCATGAAGCAGCTTAAGCGCCGTTTTCTCGCCTACACCCGGAACTCCAGGGATGTTGTCTGAGGTATCCCCCATGAGCCCCTTAAGATCGATAATTTGCATCGGCACAAGGCCGTATTTCTCTTGGATCGTCTCTGGTGTATAAAGTTCAACATCACTAACGCCTTTGCGTGTTACCGCAATGGTTACTTTGTCTGAAGCAAGCTGCAGCATATCTTTATCTCCAGTAACGACAAAAGCTTCTACACCTTTCTCGTCGGCTGCTTTCGTTAGCGTACCGATAATATCATCGGCCTCGTAACCGGACAGCTCAAACTGCGAAATGCTAAAGGCTTGAAGCAGTTCCTTAAGCACTGGGAATTGCTCTGACAGCTCTGGCGGTGTCTTTTGTCTTCCGCCTTTATATTCTGCATAACCTTCATGGCGAAAAGTGACCTTGCCGGCATCAAATGCCACCAGCACATGAGTCGGCTTTTCTTGTTCAAGCAGCTTAAGCAGCATCGTTGTAAACCCAAAAATCGCATTCGTGTGATTGCCCGCCGAATTCGTGAGCGGCGGCAAAGCAAAAAACGCACGGTAGATTATACTGTTTCCGTCAATTAGCATCCATTTTTCCATAAGGAATCAACACCTTCTTTATGTAACATTCATACCTTTAAGTATACCACAAAAAGGGCTATTCCCAAGCATCGCAGCCATAGGTTAGCCCTTTTTTGTATCGGTTACATCATCATGGAGTGAAAAGGAGCAGGCCTGCCTAATAAATACCCTTGAGCGTATTCAATCCCCATCTCACGCACCTTCGCAAGCTCTGCTTCAAGTTCTATGCCTTCGGCGATAATGGAAATATCCATTTTTGCTGCAATCTGAACCAGCGTGTACAAAATATGCTCCTTCATCTCATCCAAGTGGATATTCTGAATAATCGACCGATCCACCTTCAAATAATCAGGACGCAGCTCAGCGATTGATTGCAATGACGAATAACCCGCTCCAACATCATCAATTGCAATTTGATAACCTTGGCTTCGGTAATGCTCCAGCGCCTTCTTCACAGAACCAAAATCCGCGATTGAGCTTCGTTCTGTAATTTCAAATACAACATGATGGGGCGATAGCTTATGCTGCTCCAGCAGACTGAGCGTTTGGCCAGGCGAGAAGCTTGGATCCTCCATAATTTGCGCCATCACATTGATGAATAGCTTTTGCCCTGGCATGAGCCGCAGACAGCCGTCTATCGCCTTTTCTCTCGCCAGTCTATCCAAGCTATAAGTCAAACCCTCCTGCTCAGCACACTGAAAGAGCTCCATTGGTCCGGAGAACCAAGTTTGATCCTGCGTACGCGATAGCGCTTCGAAGCCAAATACCTCTCCTTCGCGCAGCAGCGATACGATAGGCTGATATACTGGCTGAATAAGCCGCTCGCTAATGACTCGTTCCAGCGCTCGGCGCTTCAAGCTTCGTTCCATCGATCCGGCGGATTGCCCGTGCAAAATTGCTTTTTTCATCGCATCATACCAGACGAGGCCATCCACAGGGTCATTTTCATTGGGTACGACAGATACACCAACATGAAGCTTCCCAAGCACATCAGCTAGCCCCTCAAAGCAAATCTCCTCTGCAAATTGTTTCTCCCAATCAGCGGTATGCTTATAGGCCAGCTCAAGCAGCCAGTCCTCCTGCAGCAGTTGATGCCCGGCCGGCAAGCGCATATGGATAAATAAATCCTCCTTCATCCATTGCAGCCCTTCATATAGTAGAGAGCTTCCAAATGCAGCCTTCACCTCATTCTCTGCAAAAACACGCCATTTCTCATGCTGCGCGGATAAATGATTTTTCCGAACATCCGTAGGAAACTGCCATGATAAATAAATAATACCAAGATGACCCGAGCTCACGTTTTCCGTATCGTTTAGCCGCCATATGTCCCGTAGTTGTCTCAATTTCCGTTCCGTTCCTCTCCATGATGCATTCCTATAATTTGATCCATGACATAGACGCTGCCTTTAAGAGCTTTAGCTTGTTTCTTCAGCTTTGCCGCAATCCTCGGAATATCATCTGCCGCAAGCGCTACTCTGCCATCCCATAACATGAGCGACAAAGAAAGCGTTACACCCTCCTGATCAATGAGATTGCCCTCTCGATCCTCAACCGTCGTTACTTGGGCGCCGCCGTAAAATGCTTTAATCCCGCTATCGAAACGCTTTATCATAGTCTGACATAGTTGCTCCGCTGAATCTGCTCTCATTACTACGATGAAATCATCTCCGCCTATATGTCCGACAAAGTCGTCGCCTGCTCCGAGCTGATCAAGCTCCATGCGCAGAATATCTCCCAAATAGCGGATCAAATTATCTCCGAGCCCAAAACCAAAGGAATCGTTATACCATTTAAAATAGTCCAAGTCCGCATAAACGACAGCAAACGGCTCACCTTGTCCGATCCGCCGGCTCAGTTCAAGCTGAATTTCCTCGTTTCCCGGCAGCCCCGTAAGCGGATTAGCTGTTCGTGCTGCCTCTGTGCGAAGCGCCGTCATGCATTCCAAGATAGACCTGATCGTAGCTGCTCCTGCCATCTGTCCATCCTTCGTAATAAGAACGACATCGTATAGCTGCGAGAAATCCCTTGCCATTGCCAGCTGAGATACATGTTCGACAGTAAGCTGCTCATCCACAATAAGCGGTTGATTGTTCATAATCCGCTCAATCGGTCTGTTCCAATAAAGAGGCAGCCCGAATTGCCCAGCTAACATTTGATGCAGCTTCTCTTTCATTAAGATGCCTATAGGTCTGCCTTTATCGACAATGACCGCGCCTTGCGCCTTCGCATTCGTATCGAAAAAATAAGCAACCTCAGATACCCTTGCCCGAGCAGGAAATATTGGAAAAGGTGCAGCAAGCCCGCCAATTCGAACGGTTCGGCTATGGTTCCCCGGCAAATGCAGCTGCTGCACTGGCTCGCCTGCTCCGATAATCTGACCGTAGTTTTCTATTTCCGGTTTGCCTTCGGCTAGAGATTCTTGGCGGTTCCTTCCGAGAGTAACGTTATATGCGCTTTGCTCCATCGCATCAAGAATCATCCGATAAACAACCGACTCCGAGGAACGGCCGGTTGCTGGAGGGTATGCAGTTGAAAGACCTATGCTTACCTCCAGATCGGTGTCTGAGAAAGCCCCGTCTTCCTTTTTTGCCTCAGACTTCCTAAGCCTATCAATAAGCCGCTCCATCGCTTTCTCGACCACTCGAATGATCGGTTCATCCTTCTGCTGCCGATCAAATAAATAAAAGTAATCCCATTCAAGGCGCTGACGCCAGAAAAGCCTTGCCTCCGTGCCCTCCCATAGCTGCAATGCTGATTCTGCTGCTGTATTCCCGAGGCGAAAACGGACGTAGATGACACCAATTCCGCCTTCATGCCAGCGCTCTTTTATGCTGCGGAGCATATCTCGATTGAATAAACCAACCCCGACTCCATTCATGCCAATCCCCTCAATCGACTATCGTCTATTTCAGTTCCTTTATGTATTACTTTACCARCCAATTGTGAATAGAGATGCATAAAAGGATTAACTTGCGGTAAAATTCGACATTTTTCTTAGTTCTTTTCTCCTAAACAAAAAAACCGTCCAGCAGCTAAGCTTGGGCGGTCTTAAGTATGTTTTCAGTAGGTTATACGTTCAAATCCGGACGATTGCCCGTTACGAGATAAACGACGCTCTCACCGATGTTCGTCGCGTGATCACCGAATCTTTCGAGGTAACGTCCGACGAGAGTAAGAAGCGATGACTGTGTAATGTTGCGAGGGTTTTCCATCATAAGGGAATAAAGCTCGCGCGTAATTTGTCCATACAGGGCATCAACCTGATCGTCGTCCTTCGCCATTTTGTAAGCAAGATCCACGTTTTCTTGAATAAACGATTGAATGGATTCGTATGTCATAAGCTGAACAATTTCAGCCATACGCGGCAAATCGATTAACGGTTTTATTAGCTCCTGACCCTCTAAACGCAATACAACCTTAGCTATATCAACGGAGAGATCGCCCATACGCTCCAAATCGCTTGCGATTTTAAACGAGGACAGAATTCTTCTCAAATCCTTGGCAACAGGCTGCTGCGTAGCGATCAGCTTCGAGCCGATTTCCGTAATCTTTTCTTCCATTTGGTTAAGCGACGGGTCCAGCTTTATGACCTGCTTCGCACGGTCAACATCAACGGTTTTTAATGCTTCCATCGATTCTACGAGCGCTTTTTCAACAAAAGTACCCATATCAATCAGCAAATTATGAAGATGCTCTAGT
Organism: Paenibacillus sp. TAF43_2; assembly: GCF_052113545.1. Lineage (NCBI taxonomy): Bacteria > Bacillati > Bacillota > Bacilli > Caryophanales > Paenibacillaceae > Paenibacillus > Paenibacillus sp. TAF43_2. Next base: position 8,851 of record NZ_JBFRDK010000115.1, on the reverse strand, counting down.
CCTTGGTCAAACTCTTTACGCGTGGTCATCATGAACGGCATTCCCCCTACAAGGTTTGTAAAACAACATCTTTCGCAAGGCCAAAATCATATGATTCAGCCTCTTGAATAGAAGTTTTCTCCCACGATCCGTCTGGCTTAGCCGAAACGTCCGCTTATATAATCTTCTGTGCGCTGATCGGTTGGATTGGAGAACAGCTTCTCCGTATCCGAGTACTCAACGACCTCGCCATTCAAGAAAAACACCGTTTGATTGGATACGCGGGCTGCCTGATGCATGTTGTGAGTAACCATCACGATTGTGTATTTATCTTTCAATTCTTGAGCAAGCTCTTCAATTTTCAGCGTGGAAATCGGGTCAAGCGCTGATGTCGCCTCATCCATAAGCAAAATATTCGGGTTTACTGCAAGTGCGCGGGCAATACAAAGGCGCTGCTGCTGTCCACCAGATAAACCGAATGCAGAACGTTTCAAGTGATCCTTTACTTCATCCCACAATACCGCGGATTTCAAGCTTGTTTCTACAATTTCATCGAGCTCGCGCTTGCTAGTAATACCATGCAGGCGAGGACCGTATGCCACGTTATCATAGATCGATTTCGGGAATGGATTCGGCTGTTGGAATACCATGCCGACCTTTTTGCGCAGTGTTTCAACATCCACTTCATTCGAGTAAATTTCAGTACCGCCAATGGCGATACCTCCCTCAATCCGAGTGCCCGGAATCATATCGTTCATACGGTTTAGTGTACGAAGCAAAGTTGACTTTCCGCAGCCGGATGGACCGATGAATGCAGTGATTGCTTTCTCAGGTATCGTTAGCGTTACATCCTTCAAAGCGTGGAAAGCGCCGTAAAACAAATTCAGCTTGTTAATATTAATAAGTGCTTCCATATCGTTTTCCTCCTAAATATTCTTCTGATACTTGTTGCGAAGCAAAATAGCCGAAAAGTTCATTAGCAACAGCAGCGCTAGTAAAACGATAATACCGCTGGCCGCAAGCTCCTTAAATTCAAGCTGTGGCTTAGACAACCAGTTGTACACTTGAATAGGAATAACCGTAAACGAATCCTTAAGACCTTCTGGCAAAAAGGCAACATACGTTAATGCTCCGATCATAACTAGCGGTGCCGTTTCTCCAATTGCACGAGACATAGCAAGAATGACGCCAGTCAGTACGCCCGGAAGAGCTGAGGGCATAACAGAGCGAGAAACGGTCTGCCACTTGGTCGCGCCTAGAGCGAACGAAGCATCACGGCGTGATTTTGGAACGGCACGAATTGCCTCTTGTGCGGAAACGATAATAATAGGAAGCACAAGCAGCGTCATCGTGAGCGCCCCTGCAATGAGGCTGCGGTCAAGCGCAAGCAGGCGTACGAACAAGGTTAAGCCCAAAATACCGTATACGATGGACGGAACGCCCGCTAGTGTACTGATATTAAGCTGAATCATCCGGGTAATCCGGCCCTTCTTCGCGTATTCCTCCAAGTAAATCGCAGCTCCTACTCCAAAAATAAAGGAAATAGGCGCCATAATAAGCAGCATGTAAATCGTACCAACCAGCGCCGACTTCATTCCGGAACCGTCCGCTTTGCGAGACGGGAAGTTCGTGAATAGATCAGGCTGGAGCCTTGCAATACCGTCGATCAAAATATCTACGATTAACGCGCAAAGCGCGAGAACGCCGATGGAAGTGGCGGCGACGAACAGGATATGAAGCATCCAATCCTTTTTCCGCCGATTAGCAATTTGCTTGCGGTTTGCATCTAGAAATATGTTCATCTTAGTACTCCTCTCTGAATCTTCTTGCAATGTACTGGGCAAGAATATTGAGCAGGAATGTAATGACGAACAACGTCATGCCGACCGCGAAGATCGATCCATACTCAACCGTTCCATGCGGCGTATCCCCAAGGCTGACCTGAACGATATAAGCGGTCATCGTCTGGATGCTCTCGAGCGGATTAGCCGTCATATTAGGTGTAGAGCCTGCCGCTACCGTAACGATCATCGTCTCGCCGATCGCCCTTGAGAAAGCAAGTACGGCAGAAGCCACGATACCCGAGAAGGCTGCTGGCACAACGATTTTCAAAGCAACCTCGAACCGTGTTGCGCCAAGCGCATAAGCGCCGTCACGCAAGCTGCGCGGTACAGAGGACATCGCATCCTCGCTTAGCGAGCAAACCATAGGAATAATCATAATACCGACAACAATACCGGCACTTAATGCGTTGAACACGCCGGCGCTATGAAAGATGCTTTGAATAAGCGGTGTAACCAAGCTAAGAGCAAAGTAACCATATACGATGGTTGGAACTCCTGCGAGTACCTCCAATATCGGTTTAATTACTTTACGAACTCGCTTCGGTGCATATTCTGATAAGTAAATGGCACTTGCAAGCCCTAGTGGGATAGCGACTAAACAAGCGATAAACGTGATCATGAGCGTGCCTGACAGGAGCGGCAAAACGCCGAAGCTTTTGGGCGGAATTAACGGTGACCATTTGGTCCCAAACAAGAAATCAAAAATCGGTATTTTTTGAAAAAACTGATAGGTCTCTGAGATGAGTGTGACGACAATACCTATTGTAGTTAGAACAGATACGGATGCACACAGGAACAATAGGATTGGCATCAATTTGTTCATGATGCTTACGCGTTTATTTTTGAAATCATAGACTTCCTTGCTGTTTGTTTGAGCCTTACTGACCGTTTGCAGCCCTTGGCTTGGCATTGCAGCGTCCTCCTTCTTGCCTTTACAATTCGTTTACATTTGTGCCGATAAAAAGGTGATGTCCCTCGAGACACCACACATTTTCATCAGGTCGTTTGTTGCTTATTTAATTTTTGCTGCTTCTGTTGCGTATTGCTCATCTGGAAGTGATACATAACCAACTTCGCCAGCAAAAGTACCGATGTTGTTGATGTAGTATTTAACGAATGCGTTCACTTCTGGACGCTCAAGCTCTTTATTGTTTGCATAGATGAAGAGCGGACGGGACAATGGCGCATATGAACCATCTTTGATAGTGTCATACGTTGGTGAAACTGCACCTTTGCCAGCGTCTACAGGAACAACTTTCAATTTATCTTGGTTTTCTTCAAAGTAAGCAAAACCGAAGTAGCCAATGCCGTATTTGCTGCCTGCTACGCCTTGAACAAGTGCGTTGTCATCTTCAGAGAAGCTGATTGCTTTATCGTTGCGAATACCTGCTTTTTCAAGAATAGCTTCATTAAAGTAGTCATAAGTTCCGGAATCAGCGCCTGGTGAGAACATTACAATCGGCTCAGCAGGGAAAGTGTCGCGAACGTCTTTCCAAGTTGTTACTGTGCTGCCAGTTGTAAAGATTTTGTTCAGCTCTTCTACTGTCAAGTGGTCGATGAAGTCATTGTCTTTGCTTACTACAACGGACAAGCCGTCAAATGCTACAGACAATTCAGTGTATTCGATTCCAGCTGCTTTACAAGCTGCTGCTTCTTCATCCTTGATGTGACGGGAAGCATCTGCAATGGCAATCTCGCCTGCGCAAAATTGTTTGAAGCCGCCGCCTGTGCCAGATACGCCTACAGGAACGCGAACGTCTTTGTGCTCTTTGTTGAATTCTTCAGCTGCTGCTTCTGTAAGTGGGAACACTGTGCTTGAACCATCAATTTTAATCTCGCCTGACAATTTCACATCTTCACCAGCTGGTGCGTTAGTTGCAGTGTTATTCGTAGATCCTGTATTTTCAGAACCTTTATTTCCGCTATTATTACCACATGCAGCTGCGAATACGAGCAGCGTCACCATCGACAACATTAGAATTCCTTTAAACCCTTTTTTCTTTAACAACTCTACCACTCCTCTTATTATGTCTGTAAGGGTTCATCCCCGTGCCTCTTATACTACTAGCCGTTTGTAAACCTCGTATTCTGTTTTTGTAAACTCCATGTTAAAAATAAGATTGCTGTAATTTTTTCATTTCGACTGCGATATGAACAGCTTGCTGATGTGCCTGCTCCGATAAAATGCCAATTTGCTTCGCGCTATTGCGATTATCAGCTGCCGCTCGGAATAGATGATTAAACACCTCCACGGCTTCATTGATATTCGCTTCGCTTGCGATCGTCTCCATTCGTCCTGAATGAGCAAGACTTGTCGTTTGCGTAATGGCATCAACTATCGTTTTTGTTAACGTCGTTATTTCGTTCGCAAATTGCTTCGTTTGGCCTGCAAGCTTCATCACTTCGCCAGCGACAACCGCAAAACCGCGCCCATGCTCCCCCGCACGGGCTGCTTCTATAGAAGCATTCAGCGCGAGTAGATTACTCATCTCTGCCAGTTCTTTTATTAATAAAGAAACTTTGCTGATAGACCCCGCCTCAGATTGAAGCTCATTCATCCGTTTCTCCTGAAGCTCAGAATTCAGCGTCATGGCGTTAAAAGCTTTTGTTACTTTATCCAGCTCGTTTTTGCCGGTTAGGGTCAAATCGACCATATCTACAGACATTGACTCGCCTTGTTCAGTTGACTTGCGAACGCTGCTGACGGCTTGTTCGATCTCTCTCACCCGCTGCTCTGCTGAGCGAATCGTACTCATTTGCGCATCAACGGCTTCCTGCTGCAGCAGGCGGGAAATCTTGAGCATGTCCGACACAGTCAATATACCTGCAAGCTTATTTTTTAACGTAACGATGACACAATCGTAAAGCACACTCTCGTGTCGGCTTAATGCGCTGTCAATGAGCTGCTGCGGTGCATAATCATAATCGACTACGAGCGGACTCGCATCCATAAGCTTTGTAATCGGTTTGTCATCATACAAATCTGCGCTAAAGCGATGGCCCAGCTTCAGGAAGAAACGATTGCGCATCATCAGACCGATAGGAGCCCCTTGCTCCCCAGTTACGATAATGCACTCACTTTCCGGATGCTTCTTAAACACAGCGATCGTCTGCCGGCATGTATGCTCTGCGTCTATTGTTGGAGCCTGACGCAAAAAATGATGCAGGCGCGTTGCTTCTGCTTTTACCGGACGAATAGTTATTTCATCAGCACGCTGCTCCGCTTGCTTAACAGTCCTTTCATCGGTTCCTTTTACCTCAATCGGTTGTTGTTCTTTTCCGTTAAGTGGTGTGTTTGGAGCAGTACGCTCATTTTTCTCGATAGCTGATTGTTTTTCTTTATCTAGAACAGTCGCTGTCACTTCACCCTCACCMTTCCTTCTTTTTCCTTATGCACTCACTATAGGTCGTAAGCATCAATTGAATTAGGTAGAAATGTTATCGGAATGTTAAATTCGACAATATATTTTTTAATTTCCGTAAAAACATGCCTATTGAATTTTCCAATAAGAGAGTCTTTATGACTATACAACAAAAAAGCTGTGATCCACATACAGTTTCCTGTACGCTTCACACAGCTTTTCTATGAGACTAGTATTATTTCGAAGCTCGTTTCAAGATCCGGCAGCCGTAAGGCTTCAATTCAACACTGTTGTTTAGAGCCGCACCCGTCAACAAATCTGTATACTGCTGTGCATCTAAAGCAACAGAAACCTCATTTGCACTGARGTTGGATACAAAGACGTAGTCGTTCACGCCATCCGTTCTTAATTGTGCAGTTACGCCATGCGGCAGCTCGGAATCAAGAACACGCTTGATCCCCTCTTGCTCTATAATCCGAGTCAGAAAATCGTTTGTAAAAGCTGCTTCGTTGCGCGATGCAACATAGTAGGCTTTGCCTGCACCCAAATGATTTACCGTTAAGGCAGGGCGACCCGCATAAAAATCCTCACCGTAAACAGCAAGAGCCTCCGCCCCTTCAAGATGGATGAGATCACACAGCTCGCGTGCTGTATATTGGCCGCTCAGTCCAAGCTTATTTCCGTCCTTCAGCACGACCTGATTGGAATCATGATCATGCAGCGAATCGATCTCCTCGGACCAGATCCCAAGCGTCTTGCGCAGTGGTCCTGGGAAACCTGTTAGGAAGCATAGGTCATTCTCATCGACGATACCTGTCCAATAAGTAGCGATGAAAGTACCGCCATTTTCAACAAAACGTTCAATGCGCTCGCCTACACCTGGACGCACCATGTATAACATAGGAGCCATAAGAAGCTTGTATGAATCAAAGCTGCATTCCGAATCAATAATGTCCACTGGCACACCCAGATCCCAGAACGGTCGATAATGGCGTTTAGCCGTTTCCTCATAATGAAGACCGCTATTGCGCGGGCCTTGCGAATCCTTTACTGCCCAACGATTTTCCCAATCATAGATGAGCGCTACCTCTGGCTTCACAGTTGTACCTACTACTTCAGTCAGTTTCTCCAAAGCTTCGCCAAGCTCAGCCACATCGCGGAAAACGCGAGTATGCTCATGGCCGACATGATCCACTACTGCACCATGCAGCTTCTCGCTTGAGCCTCTGCTCTTGCGCCACTGGAAATACTGAACAGTATCTGAGCCATGTGCCACCGCTTGAAGCGATGACAGCATGTGCATGCCTGGACGCTTCACTTTGCTGATTGGCTGCCAGTTCGTCATGCTCGGCGTGCTTTCCATCAGCATGAACGGCTTTCCGCCGCCAAGCGAACGAAACACATCATGGTTGAAGCCGATCCACGCCGCTTGCTCGCTGTCGTCTCCGCCATTATCGTGCCAAGTTGGATAAGCATCCCACGAAATCATATCGAGCAGCTCTGTAAACTTCCAATAGTTAAGCGGCTCAAAATCAAGCATGAAGTTCGTCGTAATCGGAAGCTCACTGTTAGCAGCGCGCAGCGGAGCAATTTCGTTGCGGCAGAAATCAACCGTTTGATCCGTAACGAATCTTCTCCAGTCGACATTCTGGCCGTGAACCGCTTTCTCGCCACGCTCGGTTGGCGACTCGACTTGGCTCCAATCGGTATACGTATGGCTCCAGAACGTCGTCCACCAAGCATCGTTAAGCGCCTCTAGTGTACCGTATTTATTTTCCAGCCAGTCGCGGAAAGCGTCTTCACAATACGAGCAGTGACATTCGCCGCCATATTCATTTGATATATGCCAGCCGATTACCGCAGGATGATCCGAATAACGTTCAGCCAGCTTCGAGTTCATGATCGTTACTTTCTCGCGATATACAGGTGAGCTGAAGCAGTGGTTGTGGCGCGCACCATGCAAATTACGAATTCCGTTAGGTGCAACGCGCAGCACTTCCGGATATTTTTGAGACATCCATACCGGGCGCGCACCACTTGGTGTAGCAAGCAAGGCATAGATGCCGTTAGCAGCAAATTTATCAAGCAACGTGTCCAGCCACTCAAATGTAAATACGCCTTCCTCAGGCTCGATCGCCATCCATGCAAAAATGCCTACAGACATCACGTTGCAATGTGCAAGCTTCATGAGGCGGATGTCTTCCTCCAGCACCTCAGGATACTTCTGCCATTGATCTGGATTATTATCTGCACCATGCAGCATTTGCGGAATTTTTGCGCTTATCGGGGGAAATTTCATACTCATCTCATCTGCCTCCATTTTCGTCTTGCTTGCAGCTATTATTGGTTATACTATAATGATATTCATATTATAGCTTGTTCCTCAAACCAACTATATAAAAGTATTTTCGCATCATTATAAAAATATGAAACAGGAGGCCACCGCTATCGACACGATGGTTTTTCCGATTTTGACAGAGACAGACAAGTCACTTCCCGTTTATCTCACGAGTATCGGGCATTGGAGCGATCAAGAGCCGATTGACCGTCCAAACGGCTATCCTCATTTTCAATGGCTGCAAGTCATTAGCGGCTCGGGCGAGCTCCATGTTGGCGATCAACAAATGACCGTTCGAGCTGGGCAAGGGTTCTGCCTGTTTCCGAACGAGCAGCATCAATATTTTTCAATCCAAGCGCCTTGGGAAATCATTTGGATGAGCTTTAGAGGCGATTTGTCCGACAAGCTGTTCAGGCAGGCTGGAATTACACAATCCGGTGTCTATTCAACTGCTGATCATGATATGATTGTTACCCACATGAAAAACATTTACGCGATGACGCAATCCGGCCGATCCTTTCTCGGGCTCGAATGCTCAAAGCTGGTTTACATGTTTTTACTTGATTTAATGAAGGTTATTCTTGTAAGCTCACACTCGGTAGAACAAAACTACTTGAAGCTGCAGCCTGTTCTTCATTATATTGAAGCTAATTACAGCAAGCTTATTACGATAAAGGATTTAGCAGGCTGTATCGATGTAACGCCACAGTATCTATGCTTGCTTTTTAAGAAAGCTTTGAAAATGCGACCAATGGCATACGTTAACCGAGAGCGCGTCAATCGGAGCAAGGAGCTTATGTTCCGCGAAAGCGAGATCAAGATGCACGAGATCTCCCAGCGCGTCGGCTTCGACTCCCCCAGCTACTTCAGCTCCGTCTTTAGGCGGCTTGAAGGGTTAAGCCCGGAGCAGTTTAAAAAAATTCACGGCATGCGCTGATGTGGGGGTAATTGGGCAGCTCGGAGTTGGCTCCGTAAGATCACATACGTTCTAACAGCAGACTTTCCGCTGTTGGCAGCACGCCTGACGGGCTCCATAAGAACCTATAGGTTCTTACAGACGCTCAACTAGGCTACTTTGGAGGCTGTAAGAACACATACGTGCTAACAGCAGACATTCCGCTGTTGGCAGCACGTCTGACGGGCTCCGTAAGAACCTATAGGTTCTTACAGGCACATAGCTAGGTTACTTYGGAGGCTGTAAGARCAYATACGTGCTAACAGYAGACTTTCCGCTRTTGGCAGCACGCCTGAMGGGCTCCATAAGAACCTATAGGTTCTTAYRGACGCTCATCTAGGTTACTTTGGAGGCTGTAAGARCACATACGTGC
>NZ_JBFRDK010000114.1:0-24694 GCF_052113545.1 Paenibacillus sp. TAF43_2 | reverse complement strand
CCGTTAAAGATGTACCACCAGGTGCAACTATCAACGTATATGACAAGAACGGCGATGTTATTGGTACAGTTACAAACACGGATACGTCCATAGCTACCGTTGTAGTTAACATTGAAGCCCCGCATGTACTTGGTGAGRGAGACTTGGTTAAGGTTGCAATTGCAGAAGTTGGAAAGCTGGAAAGCCAATCCACTTCTAGCACAGCAAAAATAGATAGTGGCTCACCGGAAAGTTCAAAGGTTAAAGCAAGTGTATCGACTGGCAGCGTTAAGGTAGTAGAGGTGCCTGCTGGGGCGACCATTATTGTATACGACGAGAATGGTACAGAGTTGAAACGCGCGGTAAATGCCGGAGAAGAGACGGGAACCGTTGTCATCGAAGGACTTGACCTTGAGCCTGGAACCAAAATTCAAGTGACATTAACGGAAAAAGACAGATATGAAAGCAAGCCCTTGCTTATAACGGTCGAATTCACGACAGACGAAGCCATTGATGATGCACTGAGGGCCCTGCAAATTGGTTACCAAGCAAACGATACATGGGAGAGTGTTACGCTTCCTGTACTCATTGTAACAACAGGGGCCAATGAAACGATGATCGATTGGACTTCCAACAAGCCAAGTGCAATTGAAATTTCATTGCCTGAGAATGGATCAATCAAGACACTTGTTCATCGTCATGCAAAGGATGAGAGTGAGTGAGCCGGTTGGCATTAATCGTGTTATGTTGTCAAATGGAATAAAAATTGACAAAGCCATTTTTGATCCGGCAGCAGCAGCAAGGTTTATTAATGATCTTAGAACAAAAAACGGAGTATCAACTGTATTTGTTGATGAGGTTGCAGGAGACGAGCCAGGTGAGATTGCTGTCGAAATTCCTGGACAATCTATAAGACTGTTAAACACAAACCAAAATACGTTGGATATACGTACAGAATATGCAACGATATCCATTGCTGCAAATGTTATTGACCGAATGGCAGATCGTTATCTTGACTTGTTTTTCCGCTTAATTCCAGTAAAAGATGCTGGTCATCAAACGGAATTAAATACCAGCATTGTGAATGAGACAGTTGTCAGAGCAGCAGCTGGAAGCCGAAATGTTGCAGTAATCGGCTCATCGTTGGAAATTGAAACAAACTATCGCGATTACACAACAACACTGTTCTTACCATTTGCAAAGAACGGAATCACCGTGCCTTCAAGCAACTACGACAGCTTTTTAGATTCGCTGCGAGTTTTTGTAGAGCATAGCGATGGAGAAAAAGTGGTAATGAAACCTGCCGTTGTGTACAGCGGTGATACTCCAATTGGGCTAGAGATTGAAATTGACAAGTTCAGCATTTTCTCCGTTATTCAGTTAACAGAACGGTCGACAGGTGAAAGTACCGTCATACCCGCTCAGCCTGTGACGGAGCAAGTGAAGAAGACCACCATCGATCCAAAAGCGGGAACCATTGTTCTTGATCTAGTTGATGGCAGCGGTAAGGTGGACACATCAGGCTTTATAGTAAAAATTAGTGGCAAGGCAGTGGAAATAAAAGACGTTAAAATGGATGGCAATCAAGTTATTATTCAGCTGAAGAATCCTATTCCCGTTGGTTTTGAAGCAACCGTGTCTTATAAGCCGGGCAGCGGCTTCACAGGCACTTTGAAGTCTTTCACTGACCTGAACATTGCAAACCCTGGCCATCATAATGCTTATATTAAAGGCTTCCCTGATGGCACATTCCGCCCGAATAACACGATCACGAGAGCGGAGATGTCGGCTTTACTAGCACGCAACAAAAATTTACCTAATGTTTATGAATACCAAAAGCTCTACCCGGATGTTGCAAAAGGCTTCTGGGCCGCAGCTAACATCGAGCAGCTACAAGATATTGGATTAATGATTGGCGATAAGCAGGGCAACTTCCGGCCAAATGACCGCATAACGAGAGCCGAAATGGCAATGATTGCGGCCAAATGGTTAAATGCTGATCTTAAAGGACCATTCACGAACACATTTGAGGACGTATCTGATCAGCACTGGGCTGCAGCAGCTATTGCCGCTGTAAGCAAAGCAGGGGTTATGATCGGTTTTGAAGATGGCTCGTTCGGTCTGAAGGAATATGTAACACGTGCGCAAGCAGTTACCATTATGAACCGTTTGCTAGGAAGAGGACCGCTTACAGGTGTGACAACACCATCTTGGCCGGATGCGACTTCTGCTCACTGGGCATTCGAGCATATTGAAGAAGCTTCAAAAGATCACTATTATACGTATCTTTCGGATGGTAAAGAGCTATTATTTAAGCAATAGCACCATCCGCCGCTATTGAAGTGGATTCAAGCTCGACAATTCATTCATACTCAAAAGCCAAGAAAATGCTGGGTTATAACTAGCATATTTCTTGGCTTTTCTCTTACTGCGCAATCAACATGAAGGACTGTAAAGCCGTGTCAAAGTCAAGATCCCAGCGTTCTACACGAAGCTGAGATCGGTCTTTTATGACGGATTATCCTATAAGGTTATCCTTTTCTACAACCGATACTTCAAGACCGCCAAACTTTGTCGCTAGCTTACTATAGATGAAGGCACTTAACATCCCAATCAAGCCATAAACAAAAATTAGTATAACGGGCATTATAATATAAGGAATTCCTGCTGACAGTAAGCCTGGTTTGCCAATAGCGAGTCCAATAATCGCGACTAAAAAGCCTAAAGCAACCATAATGGATAATGGAATAATAGCAAAATATAATGTCGCTTTAAAAGCACTCTTCGGCCCTATTTTTATGATTTCTAATTTTTTCATAACACTTTCCCCCTTCTATTAATTGCAGTTTTAATATATTTCCCACAATAACTTAATGTTACATTATTTTCTTTGTACTTTTTATTAAATTCTTGCAAATTTTCTTAAAGCTGCCCCTCGCCAAACACCTCAGCCCGATACTTCTTAGGCGTTACGCCCAAAGCTCCTTTAAACACCCTGCAAAAATAAGAGGAGTTTTGAAATCCAACCTCGCTTGCTATTTCACTAACACTTTTCGATGTCGTCTCCAGTAGATGGCATGCCTCTCTTAGTCGCCTAGAACAAATGAACTTCGTCAGGCTGCTGCCTGTTTTTTCACTGAAAGTGTGGGACAAGTAAAAGGTAGACAGATGAAGCTCATCAGACAGATTCTCCAGCATAAACTTATCTCTAAAGTTTGCATCCACCCAGTTGATAATCAGCTTGATCGTCAACGAGGATTTTGGCTCAGGTGCTGGGGTCTTTATCGGCGCCAGCTGCTTTTCGAAGTGGCGGAGCTGCTGCAGAAAGGAAACAACGAATAATAGATATTCCTCATGCCATTTGGAGGGAGGGACATTTTTCAACCTTATACTCAGCATCTCATAGAGGTTTATAAATTCATTTTGGGCTGGTGGCATATATAGAACAGGATGAGTTAGCGTGGACTTCCATAGAACAGAAAAAAACATATGAAGCGATGGAAAGATCGCGAGTGCCGAAGACACAGGAAATGGATCAAACATAAACACGGTCCGTACAAAACGCTCGCTCACCTCCAGCCGGTGCAGCTGGAAAGGCTGGAAAAGCAGCAGCGTACCCGGTTTAATTGGAAATTGGCAACCATGGATGTGGGCGATGCCTTCGCCTTCATACACATATAGGAATTCCATGCTTTGGTGAGCGTGGAACACCTCCCAGCTGCGCTGATTGCTTGTCTTAAAATAGTTGAGATGGAAAGGCTCCTTGTTCAAATTCACGTTCGTGCTAAGCTTCATACGATCCCTCCTGCATCATGAAATCTATAATGAAAGCGCTTCTAATAATTGTAGCAAAAGACAGCAACAAAATATCATTTTCTAGCAATGAAATGAAAATTGCAGCGCTTACATTTTGTTATGCTGGAAGTATGTCAGACATTTAAAGGAAGTCATCATTCTTTTCATAAAAGGTGGTGAAGCCCTGCCCTGCATACTGCTTCAAGAGACCGAATGTAGAACGATCAATTAAAGGAGGAATGAGGATGTTTCATTTAAATTCAGCTGTAAAAGATTTAAAAACCAAACATTTTTGTACGGCTATACTCTCTTCCTTAATCATTTTCTCATCTCTTGGCCTTTCTTCCGTTGAAGCTGCTGTTGATCCCTCTTTGCCAAACTGGACCACCGCAGGCTACAAAGGCGGGCAAGCGCTGCCAACCGGCGGTACAATTATTGATCTAACGACAGAGGGCATTTTGGCTAACGACGGTGTTGACGATTCGAATGCGCTCCAGCAGGTCATTAACGAAATTCGTAGCGGTACGCTGAAAGTAAATGGGCAAGTCGTTAGTGATTCCAATCGGGCTATTCTAAAACTCCCGGCCGGCCAAATCGATCTCAATAAACAGATTCGTGTGGATGCGAGCTATGTTACGATTCGGGGTGCAGGCAATAGCGCTGCGACTGGAACAAAGATTGTTTTCAAGCCGTCAGCTACTTACTTCGAAGACCCTGCAAACCCTGGAGCCCCGTTAATTGACGGGAAGCTGTGGCCTGGTTATGCCGCATTTCGAGTCGAAGACCGCACCAAGCACGCTAACGATTCTACTTATGAAGGAAGCATTAATTTTCACTGGCTGAGCGGAGAAAGAGTCGCTTCCAGCGGTGGCGGCACCAAAGGCAGTACACAAATAAAGATAGCTTCCGGCAAAGGCAGCTCGTTTCAGGCAGGCAGCACCGTTTATGTGGGAGCTGCGAACACGGTCGCCTTTTATGATCAAATGCAAGGTCCCGAGCAGTATCGCTACAATGGCCACATGCGGACACAAATGTTTACGGTAGCCAGCGTCAGCGGGGATACGCTAACGCTTGATAAGCCGCTTGAATTCGATGTTCCATTCAGCAACGGCGGGCTGCTGCCTGCAGATCCTGGCGGATCCAATGCGACCTATTACAGTAAAGTAATGAAAGTAACGACGGTAAAAGGCGTTGGATTCGAAGATTTCTACTTTACGCAAGACATTTCCTATACACCTTATGCCTCAACGATTAATGCCAACGATTATGATGCAGCATCAAATCCCGGCGGAGTCGGGCTGAAGTACAAAAATGGGGCATTGGAGTACGCCCTGCACGGCATTTTGTTCAAATGGGCGCAAGACGGCTGGGTAAAGGGCATTCAGACTTATATGACAGGCTCTCATCCGATCGTAACCGAATTCGCCAAAAATATGGAGATTCGCAATAATATTATTTTCGGCTCTTGGAACAAAGGCAAAGGCGGTCACGGCTATGTTCGGGGCTCCAAGCTGTATGACAGCAAAATAATCGGAAACAAAATCGACCGTGTGCGCCATCTCACGCTTCAATGGTCAGCAACAGGCAATGTTGTTCAAAATAATGCGCTCACAACAGATATGAACTTGCATGGCGGCTGGGAACGCAGAAATCTGATTGAACAAAATACGATTAATATCCCTTTTGAACACAGCTCATGGGGTGAAGGAGAAGGCGGTCAGGATGTGCTTGAGGGCACTTGGTACCCGATTTGGTACGGTGCTGGCCCGCACGCTACAAAGTGGTCGGGATCGACAGGTGAACAAAACGTTTTTTTCAACAACACCATGGCGAAACAAGAGACAAAAGGCGGCCCATATGTCAGCTACGCACCTTACAACCAACTCAATAAAATCTATCAGCTTGGATGGGATGGCATGGCTTGGGCTCATTTGCAAAAACCAACAGGCACGTTCATCAGCACATGGGGCGGCAACGAAAAAGTAGATTTCACCTCTTCTTCCAATAAAGGCGTATATGCATGCTTGTCATTCACGGGTGCATCCTTGCTTGGCAGCGGCACAGCGACCAATACGTGCACAAGCCCAGAAACCCCAGATACGCAGGCGCCAACCGTGCCGACAGACTTAACAGCAGCTGCGGTATCAAGCTCACAAATTAATTTAAGCTGGACGGCAGCCTCAGACAACGTAGGCGTCACCGGATATGATGTATACCGCAACGGTTCACTAATTGGCAGTGTAACCGGCACTTCATATAGCAATACGGGACTCCTAGCGAGTACAGCTTACAGCTTTACCGTAAGAGCGAAAGACGCGGCTGGAAATACGTCTGCTCCGAGCAATATCGCAAGCGCAACAACACAAGCTGGCGGTGGCGGCGGTACTAACATTATTCTAAGCCCGTCAGACGACTCCTATGTACATGAAAGCAATGGAGCAAAAAACTACGGGGACGCCGCATCCATGTATGTGAAGACGGACGCCTCGCAAACTCGTTATTCCCTTCTTAAATTCAATCTCAGCTCAATAACCGGAACAGTAACGAATGCCAAGCTTCGCGTTTATGGAAGCGCATCTGCCACAACTACTTTAATGGCATCACAGACAACGGACTCTTGGACGGAAGCCGCAGTGACTTGGGCTAATAAGCCTCCAATAGGCACAGCTGTTGGTTCTGTAGTAATGAGTACAACCGCTGCGTATTACGAGATTGATGTAACGGCCTACGTGCTGGCTCAAGCAGCCGGGGATGCTCTTGTTTCTTTTGTACTCAGTGAATCCGCTGGGAAGTATACCACGCTCAACACCAGCGAGAACTCGTCCAATAAGCCAGAGCTGATTGTTACAAATTAATTTGTTCATCCGCAAAACCAGGTTTATTTTGAAGGAGATGAAGACGTGACTAAGTCTTTTAAGTCCATTGGTCTGTTTATGAGTCTTTTTATGATGATATCGATGCTGAATGTTGGCGCCGTGTTTGGTGCCACCTCTACACTCAGTCCTACTGATGACTCTTATGTTTATGAAAGCAATGCAGCTACAAATTATGGTTCTGCTACTTCCATGTTCGTTAAAAATACTAGTGGATCAGAGCGGCTCACGTTTCTGAAATTTAGTTTGAATGGCCTTTCTGGCATTACAAGCGCTAAGCTTCGGGTCTATGCGAAAGCATCATCAACCTCTACCTTAACCGCTTCTCAAACGGCAGACAGCTGGACACAAGCAGCACTTACATGGAGTAGCAAACCTGCAACCGGCAGCCTCATCAATAGTGCAGCTCTAACAACCAGCTTTCAATATGTAGAAATTGATGTAACGGCCTACGTGCAAGGGCAAGCGAGCGGCGATGGTGCTGCTTCCTTTGTATTATCAGAAACGGCTGGGAAATATACAGAAATAAATAGTAAGGAGAATACCTCCAATAAACCAGAGCTGGTTGTCGTCTCCAGCATCGGCGGAGGGGGAGGAGATACAATCGCACCGACAGCACCAACTGGTTTGGGCGCCTCCGTTGCTTCGAGCAGCCAAATTAACTTGAGCTGGAACGCTTCCTCGGATAATGTGGGCGTGACTGGATATGACATCTACCGCGGCGGCAGTTTTCTCAAATCGGTAGCATCAACCACAGCCAGTGATACTGGCTTATCCGGATCGACAACCTACAGCTATTACGTAAAAGCAAAAGATGCGGCAGGCAATCAGTCCGTTTCGAGCAATACCGTCAGCGCTACTACACAGTCCGGCGGTATAGCAGCCTGTTCCGGCGCATTAACCTCAGCAGCTGCTATTCAAGCTGCGATGATCAATGCGAGCGCAGGTACAATAATCACGATTGCGCCAGGAACCTACTCGGGTATTCGAGCTGCAAGCGGTGATCCTAGATTGGATGCTAACGGCGTTCCAACCGGAGTTTTCTATTCTGGCGCCAGCGGCACTTCCGGCAGCCGCATCGTGTTGAAGGGTTGTGACCCAGCTAATCCCCCTATATTGCAAGGACCCGCCACCAATGATGGTTCTTATGGCATTCATCTTACAGGCGACTATTGGGACATTCGCGATATTAAAGTAACAAGAGCACAAAAGGGGATCATGATTGACAATGGAAACTACAACTTCATCTACAAGGCCGAAATATACAATGTGGGCGACGAAGGCGTTCATTTCAGAGACGGCAGCTCCTACAATACACTGGATAACGCCAACATTTATGATACTGGAAAATATCAAGCGGGATACGGTGAAGGCGCTTATGTAGGATCGGATGAAAGTGCTGCTTACGAGCACACCGTCATTGGCAATACTATAAGATACACCACTTTCGGCCCTGGAATAACAGCTGAGCATATCGATATTAAAGAGGGTGCTGACGGAACTCTCGTGGAATATTGCACATTTAACGGCACTGGAATTTCCGGAGCAAACTCAGCGGACAGCTTTATTGACGTGAAGGGTGTTAACTCCAAGATCTACAACAATACTGGCAGCCGCAATGGCAATAGCAGCGTAGTCGATGCGTTCCAGAATCGCACCCACGGCTCAAGCTATCCAACTGGCACCAATAATGATTTCAAAAACAATAATGTCCACTTGGACGGGGTTGGGTACATCGTTAACGCAGTAGGCGGTTCAGCTAAAGTAAAGGACAACACAAGATCCGACGGCTCCTCTAATCTGTATAAAGGAAAGTTTACCCTATATTAATAGCTTATAAAAAATAGCAGCCCCTTTGTCGCTTTAATAAGTAGACACCGAATAAATCGATCAAAGCCCCAGTACAATTGCACTGGGGTATTTTTGTATTATTTTACATAAAAATATTAATATCTCATAAATTTATCCCTAAAAATAGTTCAAATGTTGTAACAATCGACACAAACAAACAAAATAATATAGTTATTACCGTCTATATATTAAATTTTTGGAAGATTATATACTTGTTGTTGAAATTAACAAAATAGTTTAGGAGGATGTCTATGAAACGCAAACTGATAAGCAGAAAGCTCATCCGCATAACCGTCATTGTATTATCCACTTTGTTATTATTGGCTCAATTGGAAGCGGTGTCAAAAACCGTGTCCGCCAATGCTCCTCAGCAGCAAGCTGCATTAACGGCCTCACCGTGGGTGTCCACCCAAGTGTATTTAACCGGCGATGAAGTGAGCTACAATAACAACAACTATCGAGCCAAATGGTGGACACAAGGCGATATACCCGGTGCTGGCGCTCCATCGAGCTCACCATGGCTGCTGCTTGAGCCAGGTACGGGCGGGGGCAACCAAGACCCAACTCCACCTACAGCTCCAACGAATCTTGCCTCGCCAGGAAAAACCGCTAATTCAGTCACATTAACTTGGAATGCTGCAACAGACAACATCGCTGTTACCGGTTACGATATTTACCGCGGCGCTACAAAAGTTGGTTCCACAAACGCCTCCACATTAACTTACACCGATACTGGCTTGCAGCCAGACACTTCGTATATCTACTCTGTATCCTCAAAAGACAGCTCCAACAACACAACAGCAAGTACGCCCATCACCGTAAAAACCTCTCTTGCCGAACTGAATGTCGGACAAAGCCGCGTTCTAACCGATGAACAAATTACAGCACAATGGGGTGGAATTGATCCTCAATATTCACCAGCAAACGCAGCGGCAGCCGTACAAGCCGCACTGCCAAAAACAGAATATGAAGCACTGTTCCCGATGCGTATCGGCACACCTGCATGGCACACTTTCGCTGCTAGCAAAACGTATTATAAACCTGGTCAAGTCGACTATTATTCTTATGACAACCTAATCGCTGCAGTAACAGACGTTGCAAACATTAAGTACAAGCTTGAATACCGCCAAGGTGCTACATGGAACAACCGTGTATTCCGCTTGAACAAAACAACGAAAACAGAAACACTCATTTCTCAAAATGCAGATTTCAACGCTTCATGGAATTTGACCGTACCGGTCATCTCTAAAACGGTTGATTTTGGCACATTTATTAAAGAAGGTTCCGCTGTAAACCGCAAGCGCGAGCTGGCAGCTTTCCTCGCGAATATTGCGCATGAAACAGGCGGAGGCTGGGCGACAGCACCTGGCGGCGAGCTGAGCTGGGGACTATTTTGGAATGAAGAAGTCGCTTATATTAATTCCACAAACACAGGGTACATTCAAAGCCATGCTGAATTCCCTCCAGTTCCAGGCAAGTCGTATCACGGACGTGGACCAATTCAGCTTAGCTGGAACTACAATTACGGACTTATTAGCGGAATTATTTATGGCACTCAGAACACATTGCTCCAACAACCTGAATTAATCGTAAACGACGGCAAGCTAGGTTTTATGACAGCTATCTTATTTTGGATGACTCCACAACCGCCGAAACCTTCTGCACATGATGTAATGGTCGGCAACTGGACACCATCTGCGTCAGACATTGCCAAAGGGTTAACGCCTGCTGGGTTTGGTGTAACCATTATGATTATTAACGGCAACTTTGAAGGAAACAAAGACGAGACGGACTACAGAGTCGGTCGCCGTGTTGGTCATTACCGTGACATTACGACGAGAATGGGCATCAGTATAACTGGCGAGAAAGTCAATACAATCGGGATGAGCCCGTTCTAACAAAGTAAAAACCAGCCAATCGATGCAGCTGAAAAGACTAAAACAGCAGCCCCTAGTTAATAAGGGCTGCTGTTTTAAGTGAAATGCAGGTATCTATCCTGCTCGGATGACTCGGCGTCTTTTCGCGTTCCAGAACTTGATCCATACGTCCCTATCATCATCGCGATATAGACGAATACCTATGATTTTAAAAGGTGTCCAAATTTCATTAAAATAGTAGTGAGGCATATAACTCCATCCTTTAATAAAAATTCCAAGTTTCAGACTCTAGGATGAACTTATTCACTTATTCCGACTTGCCAGTATGTTCAGCAAAACGGTTACAGCTTCAGCTCTTGTGGCATGGTCTTGAGGGGCGAATTCATTATTGCCCTTCCCCTTTACAATGCCCGCTTGTTTTACGTAAGCAACGCTAGCTCTCGCCCACGCAGGAATATCATTATCATCCGTGAAGCTTGTTGCAGCAATGGCTTCCGTAGAATGACCCAAAGCTTTAGCTAGTATAACTGCCATTTCTGCGCGTGTAATCTCTGCATTCGGACGGAAAGTGCCGTCCTCATAGCCATTAATAATACCTTCCTGTACCGCTTGTGCGATTGCTTTCTGCGCCCAAGCTGGAATCTTTGTTGTATCTGTGAATGACAGTTCCGCTCCCGCTTCTTGCGGCTTCAACAAATTCATCAGCATGACTGCAAATTCTCCGCGTGTCACGGTATGGTTAGGTCTAAATGTACCGTCCGGATAACCTGTCACGATTCCATTGCTAATCGCTTGCTTGATGTTATCTTCAGCCCAGTGTCTGGAGATATCAACTAAGCTAATCGCTGGCGTTGGTGACGGTGTCGGTTTTGGCGTAGGTACCGGAGTTGGTGTTGGCGCTGGTGTAGGTACCGGCAAACCACCTCCGCCAGATACAACCTCTTTTGCACGTGTAACAATGATATTGTATTGCTTCTTTGCAACACCGTCTTCGGCTGTTACGTGAACGATGAATGTGTTCTCTCCTACTGAAAGCTGTTTGAAACCTAAATCTGTTTCATTAATCGTAGCTGTTGCATCACTCTTAGTAGCTGTAATTGTTGTACTCGTCACGTTATAGGCTACATTTCCGGTATAAGCGAATGTACCATTTACAAACTTCGGACTGAGTGTGACGCCGTTTAATGTCAGTTCGCTGAGCGTTGCATCTGCGCTTTGCGCACGTGTTACGATGACGGTGTATTTTTTTGTACTGCCGTCCTCTGCTGTGACTTGCACAGTAATGGTATTTTCACCTACTGAAAGCTGTTTCGGACCTAGATCATCAGCTGCAATGGCAGCCGCATCATTATTCTTAGCTGCTTCAACTATCGTGCTCGTCACGTCGTTAGCTGCGTTTGCCGTATACTCCAAAGTTTCGCTGTCAAACGTTGGACTAAGTGTCACGCTGCTTAGAGTCAATGAGCTTAACGTTGCGTCTGTGCTTGCTGCTCGCGTTACGGTAACCGTATAGTTTTGTGTGCTGCCGTCTTCTGCTGTTACATGTACGGTAATCACATTCGTTCCTACCGATAGCTTTTTCAAACCTAGATCGGCCGCTGTAATCGCAGCTGTTGCATCACTTTTGATTGCCGCAACTGTCGTGCTCGTCACATCGTTAGCTACTTCTGCTGTATACTCCAAAGTTTCGCTGTCAAACGTTGGGCTAAATGTAACGCCGCTTAGTGTCAATGAGCTTAACATTGCATCTGAGCTTGCTGCACGTGTTACGGTGACCGTATAATTTTTTGTACTGCCGTCTTCCGCTGTTACATGAACGGTGATCACATTCTCTCCTACCGTCAGCTGTTTCAGCCCTAGATCGGCTGCTGTAATCGCAGTTGTTGCAGTACTCTTGCTTGCCGCAACTGTCGTGCTCGTCACGTCGTTAGCTACATTTGCGGTGTACGTTAATGTGCCGCTGGCAAATGCCGGACTGAGTGTCACGCCGCTTAACGTCAATGCACTTAGCGTTGCATCTGGGCTTTTAGCACGCGTTACGGTTACCGTATAGTATTGTGTGCTGCCGTCTTCTGCTGTTGCATGAACGGTGATCACATTCTCTCCTACCGATAACTGTTTCAAACCTAGATCGGATGCTGTAATCGTTGCTGTTGCATCGCTCTTGCTTGCTGCAACTGTCGCGCTCGTCACGTCATTAGCCACATTTGCCGTGTACGTTAATGTACCGCTAGCAAATGCCGGACTGAGTGTCACGCCGCTTAACGTCAATGCACTTAGCGTTGCATCTGGGCTTTTAGCACGCGTTACGGTGACGGTATACTCATTTTTCGTAATGCCGTCTTCCGCTGTTACATGCACGGTAATCACATTCTCTCCTACCGATAACTGTTTCACACCTAAATCAGCTGCTATAATCGTAGCTGTTGCAGTTCCCTTGATTGCCGTAACTGACGTGCTCGTCACGTTGTTAGCTACATTTGATGTATATTCCATTGTTTCACTATCAAACGTTGGACTAAGCGTCACTCCGCCTAACGTAAGCTCGCTAAGCGATGCATCTGCACTCTTCGGATTTCTTACATTCGACTGCACGGTCAGTATTTGCGGCTCAGACTCCGGTTGCAGAGCTGTTGCCGCTATACGAACGGAGATTGTATCATTTTCCTTAACAGCAATATTATCGATGCTTGTTTCAGAAATTCTCTCATACAAATTATTGTTGACTCTATACTCCATCGCTGAGGTAACAGCGTTTAACTTGGTTGTCTCACCAATCGTTCCTGGTTCCAAAGTGCCCGTTGTCGGTGCCGCCGCAGACTTGATGTTCTCGCGTGTTACCGTTAACGTTTGGTCAAGTGATGCAGGTTGTGTCGTCACAGCCGCTAATCGAACGGAAATCTTTTCTCCTGCATTGACAGCAATATTGTCCATGCTTGTACCCGTTATTGCCGAGTACGATCCAGAGCCTACTTTATATTCCATTGCACTCGTCACGCCAGTTAGCTTTGTTGTTCCCGCACTTGTCCCAGCGGTCAATGCCGACGTTGTAGGTGCAGTACCCGACTTAATATTCGCTAGTGAAACCGTCAATGTTTTTGTGCTCAATATATCTGCTGCTGCACGAATAAAGACTTTATCTCCCGCATCTGCAATAAGGTTATCCACTTCCATGCCGGCAATTGGAATATAAGTGCTGCCGTCAAGTGAATATTCCATCCCCTCTGCAACGTGGATTAATTTGGTTGAACCGCTGTCCGTTCCTTGAGCCAAGGCTACAAACGCCCATAATTGAGGATATTTTTCCGGGAGAATATACCACTCAGTAATGAAATTCCAGCTGTTAAAATGGGATTTCATTTGCATTTCAGCGGTTAATTTCCCAGTACCTCTTCCTGTATCTCCTTGGTGAGTGGTTTGACTGTCGTAGTAGCTGTTATTGATTGAATCATAAGCTATATTACCGTTCAAGCCACCTACTAAAGAACTCCCCGACACAGCTCCTGTTGCGTAGCTATTGCTTATTGAACCAAATTGAGCGACACCAATCAAACCGCCAACATAACTTACTCCGCTCACACTACCTGTCGCGTAGCTGTTGCTAATGGATCCGTATTGACGAAAACCAACCAATCCGCCAATATAAAAGATCCCGCTTGCATTTACCGCCGCCATGCTGTTTTGTATGGTTCCATTTTCACTATAGCCAACCAAGCCTCCTACAGAGGTAGAACCTTGTACCGTTCCTGTAACGCTGCTGTTGCTAATTTTTCCATAATTAGTACCAGCCAGCCCTCCTACGTTGCTGCTTTGTCCAATTATATTAACATCTTCCAACACCATATTTGTAAGGGTGCCCTCTGCATTCACAGAACCAAATAATCCTATGTTTGCAGCGTAATTAGTATCGATTTTTAAATTTGAAATTGGATATCCGCTGCCGTCTATATATCCTTTAAACGGCTCAATACCATTTCCTATCGGCTCCCAGTTTGCGAAACCGTTTAAATTAATGTTTGCTATGAGCTTGTAATAAGTGCCGCTATCCATATTATTTCTAACCTCATTAAGATGATCAGGGGTTTCTATGAGATATGGATCACTTATTGTACCCGCTCCTGCTCCTGGATACAGCTTTCTAACAAGCTGGCTTACCCCTACGTCTGGATAGCCAGACGCGGATATGTTGATATTATGATTGCCTTTTGCCAGGACGCCGGCTTTTATCGTGATTTTCCCGTTATTGACCGTATATTCCGTTCCCATATCGAGTGTGGCAGATCCATCCTTCACCGCCGTGATTGCTTGGCGCCACTCCGAATCGTCAGCGAACGTAAGCTCAATATCATTCGCATTATTGTTATCCGTCGTGTCCGCTATAACTGTGGGCGGGGTGAACGTGATAGCCGTAATTTCTAACGGCAAACCGTAAGGCGTGTTATCGCTATCCAAAAAAGCCCCTGCATCAATCTTTATGGCGTTTGCCGCACCAACTAGATTGTCTTTAAAATTGATTTGAAGCGTGCTAGATGTAGCTGTATATGTTGCGTTCGTAACGGTATCGTCTGCATCAAGAGCTGTAAAGTTGCCGTTACTTGTTTTTTTAATGGTAATCTTGCTTTTCAAATCCTCTAAAGTGCCAGCTTGTATCGCATATACGTTAAACGTAACCGTTAATGTCTTATTGTAATTACTAACGGCTTTGGTCATTTCCCCAGAATCAAGCTGAAGGTTACGGTAGTAACACTTTTTGGGAGTTCCTGCAGCAGGATCATCGAATACGTCATTTGAACAAGCTATACTGTTAGTTGCAATTTTTGTATTAAAGCTATAACTACCACCATCACCCCAGTATCGTACTTCTTTTGTTCCTTCAAAGCTGCACATAGTACGCTCATCCGCACAATATGTCCAACCCGCACTGCCGTCTGGGCCAACGCTTGGCGCATCTGCAAATGCAGGCAACGCAAGAGACGACGAAAACAATGAAAAAACCATTAAACCCAATAGTAAACGAACCATATAACCTTTTAACAATACTCGCGTCGAGCCTGATATTCTTTTTTTAAACATCGCTTTTTTAACTCTCCTATGGATAGACTTTAGTTTTTCCCGATTTCTGCTTTATTCATTTTAGACTTATAGCCTTTATCCCCCTTTTATACTAATTTATTGTTGTAGATTATCTTTTTATGTCGAATCTCCTAATGATCCTTCTAACTATAAGACTATATTTTCAAAAAAAAAACTCCCCGAATGGGGAGGTATGCGTAAGAAAAAGGGGCTATTATACGATTAGCATTAATTGTTTGGCATGCTGCAACGCCTGCACCCGATTGTTAACTCCAAACTTTCTGTACATATTTTTTATATGAAACTTTACAGTTTCAGCCGTTATGTTCAGGCGATTAGCGATTTCCTTGTTTGACAATCCGCCCGCAATCCACATTAAAACCTTTGTCTCTTGTTCGGTTAGCAGGACTTTTTGCGATTTGTCCTCTACCTGTATGACAGTAAATGCTTGAAGCAACTGTCTAACATACTCCAGTGAAACTATGGGAGGAGCGGATAAAACTTTTTCTTGCTTTCCCTTCATATAAGCAGTCAGCAGTACAGCTACTATAGGTCCTTCATCGATAAAGCTGCGTACATACCCCTCTGGTTGCCCTAAGTGTAATGCCTTCTCCAACTGTTTCCTGGCAGCCTCAGTATGACCCAAACGTTGATGCATCACGCTTTGCATAATTAAAACTTTAATTTGATCTCGGAGACGATCCTTCTTCTCTAATATACGATACATCTGTTCCAATAAGAAAAGCGCTTCTTCTATCCGCTMACACGCTGCAAGCACTCTGGCCAAAGATACATACTCTACCATTCGAGACAATGGAACCTCATCCGTATGCGCCAGACCACATCTTTGCATCCAATCAAAAGCAGCTTGGGGCGAACCTTGCTGCAGTGATAAATAAGCTTGTTCCGCTTCTATGCCCAACATAAATAATTCATAATCAGGTGAGTCAATTTGGCATGTCAACTGAGTGAGCAGCTCTGATGCACGGATTGGATTTCCTTTGGCTTGCTGAATTCTCGAAGCACTTATATAATTCGGAATCATAATCCGGGCATATGGCACGATGTCCCTACGCTCAATAGCCTTATTTACATATAGCTCTGCCTCGTCCAATCGATTCCACTCGTATAGCAATTTGCTATAGGAAGCGTATAAAAAACCGATAAAGGGATATTCTTTTTTATTCTCCCAAACTTTAATCCATTCCAAGAGGAATGTGTCTACGGCATGAAGATCATTGATATGCGCCAAATGATCATCAAATATATCATAAGCTTGATGTCTGTTACGCCCCATCGTTTGAAAAAAGCTGCCTTCCGGCACATATTTCTCTACCAACTCGAGGTAAGTCGACAGTCGCTCCAAGTCCTTTTGAAGATACGAGGAAATAGAATAAAAAAAGTAGATATTGCCCATGACCTGGCGCCATTCCACTTCGCTCATCTTTCCCTGCAGCGCTTGTAGGCGAGTTTCTACTTCCCCAATTCTTATGAAGGCGGCTTGCCATTCTCCGATTCCTAGTAAGACCGAAATATACAATAGATCGATCATAGGTTTCTCAGCAAAAGCGTTTTCCGGCAAAAGCGATACCCATTTAACTAACAAAACAGTTTTCGAATGCACTAACTTATGCAAATTTTTCTCAATCAAACGGACAGCGTCCTCTATCTGCTTTCCCTCTAAGTAATGGTCTACTGCTTCTTCGTCAAAGCCATGATGCTCCAGCCAAGCAGCTGCATGAATATGTACCTGCATCCACTTTTCCTGGTCTGTTCGAAACAATACTTGCTGCAAAAAATCTGAAAGCAGATGATGGTACCTATACCAATTTCTCTGATCATCCAACGGGATAACAAACAAATTCAGCTGCACTAATCTCTCCAATTGCTCCTGACTATTCGGGTGGCCCGTTACAGCCTCGCACAATGAATGATTCATCCGACTTAAAATAGAGGTTTCCAATAAAAAAGTGCGTATGGATGCCGATTGATGCTGAAATACTTCTTCCAATAAATAATCGGATATATGATGCTGCTGACCCTTAAATTGTTGAATGGTCGCAGCTATGTTATCACTTCGCTTCAGAGAGATTGCTGCAAGCTGCAAGCCGCTGATCCACCCTTCTGTCTGATGGAACAGCTCCGTCACTTGTTCTTTAGACAATGATAAATCAGTCGTATCCCGAAAAAAAAGAACGCCTTCCTCCAGCTTAAAACGTAAATCGTCGATAACGATTCGGTGTAAATCACCTTTTGCCAGCAGTCTGGCGGTAGGTATCGTCAAATCGGTACGGCTTGCGATATAGAGATGAATCTGAGAAGGCAAATGCTCGAGCAAATAGGCCATGGAATGGTTTATAGAGGGAAGTTCAATAACATGATAATCGTCGAGAATGATGACAAGCTCGCTGGTTAATTGACTGAGCTCATTAAGCAGCGCTATAATGGCAAGCTCCATTGAAGTCGATGAACCTTTTTCGAGCAGCACCCCAACTGTGGAGCCAAAGCCGGGAATTCTCTCCTGAATAGAAGCTGTGACATATCTCCAAAACTGAATCCAGTCATTATCCTGCTTGTCCAGTGAAATCCAAGCAACAGCTCCATCGCACTGCCGCACCCATTCACTTAAAGCTGTCGTTTTCCCGTATCCAGCCTGCGCAGAAACAAGCGTCAACTTGGCTTCCATTCCCGCATTAAGCATTTGTATTAGCCGTGGCCTTGATACTAAAGAGTTACGGACATGGGGGATGTGAATTTTTGTACTTACAATCAATGAAAGTTCCTCCGTATACCTGTTGCGATTGGTAGAACATAATTTTTAAATATCGCAGCGAACCTGCTGTTTATAATAGAAAAACCACATCATGAATTTACATTTAATTACCATTTTAGAAGTCTTATCTAATAGGAATAGTATATCAGTTAACTCGGTATTAAAATATGGAAGGATGAATTTGAACCTAAAAAAAGAACCTTACCCCTTTTTACATGGAGTAAAGCTCCTGCTTAATATATTGATATAGCTTTGCACTAGCAAGCTTCAACGTATTGGTTTTACTGACCAATCCAGAGAGCTACAGTGGGCAAACCTTATACCATTTATAGGACACGGTTCTAATGAACGCGAACCTTGTCGCCATCCTGAAGCGGATCTCCGCTCTCGAATACAATCGACTGCTGTTCGAACAGCCCATCTGTAACAGCAGATTGTGTATCATTTGAATCAACGACTGTAATGTACGCTTTGCGAACGTAAAAGGCGTTGCCTAATGGTCCACTCCTCTCCTCCATGGCAAACACATATTTTTTGTCTCCCTCATCGTGAATCGCTTTATTCGGTACCAGAATGACATCATCTGTCTTCTGAGTCAGCATAACCTCGGCACGCTCTCCCCCCTGCAATTGATTATCCTTTATCGCAACAAGCAATTTCTTCATTGCCGTATGTGAGGCTGCGCTTCCGCCTTCACCTGCTGGGCTAAGAGCATCAGTGTCTTGAATTTCCACTAGGCTGCCCTCGATTTGTCTAGCCTGAGTGCCGCTCAATTGAACATCGAGCTTCGCTCCTTTTTCCAGCGGGGAAGCTGCAGCCTCGGGAACTAGAATTTCAAATTCAAAACCAAGGCTTGTATTGGCAATCATAACAGCAGGCCCTCCTTCGGATGAAGCCAAACCCTCGACCGCGCCAACCTTGGTTACAATCCCGTCAAAAGGCGCAACCAATGTGCTCGTTTCTGCCAGATTATCCTGCAGCTTCTTAATTCTCCGCTGCTGCATATCCCTATCAATCTCGTTTACCTTCAGCGCATGTTTGGCGCTTTCGACGCTCTTCTCATCTCCGCTTTGGGAGGCTTCGACATAGCTTTGCTCCAGCTCTTTATTGAGTAGCTGCAGCTTACTAAGAGCGGCCTGCTCGTCTAGTATTTGATTTTTTGCAGCCTTCTGATCATAAACAATCAATACCAGCCCTTTCTTAACGGGCTCCCCTTCCTTAACATTCACTTTGTTTACCCTCATCCCGGGCTCACCCGACAAAGCCGTTTGCACCCGCCATTTCACAATACCGCTGCCTTGAAAGGCATGATTAAGTTCACCACGGTTTGGCGTGACTAACACGACCTTGGGTAAGGTTAAGGACATTAGCGTATTGCTAAACAGCGTAAATCCGATTAACAGCCCTATAAACAAGCCAAACAGAAGGCGAATTTTTCTTTTGCGTCCAGGCACTGCTTGGCCAGCTAGTTGTAATTCCATTAAAATCCCTCCGTGAATGGGCTAACCTTTAATTCCCGATAGCTGAACACCCTCAACAAAGTACGACTCTGCATATAAAAATAACAGCACCATCGGAGTCATATACAAAACGGAGGCAGCAAAAGCAACGCCCCTTGCACCCTCGCTAATACGCGATAAATAGAGTGACAACGGCTGCTTGAATGTGTCCTCAAGAAATATAAGCGGCTGCTCAACCATGTTCCAATTATCAACAAATAACAAAACAATTAAAGCGGCGATTCCCGGCTTGACGAGCGGCACAATGATTTTAAAAAAAATGGTTGCATGCCCTGCCCCATCTATTTTGGCTGCTTCAACGTACGTATATGGAATATGCATCATGAACTGCCTAAGCATAAACACGCCAAAAGCGCTGAATATCCCCGGCAGTATAATGGCGGAAGTTGTATTCATGAGCCCCAGCTTATCCGCAATAATATAATTGGGCACTAACGTCACTTGAAACGGCATAAGCATGGTCATCAAATATACGACAAACAGCTTATCCCTCCCCCAAAACCGCAGCTTGGCAAATGCATAAGCGGCTAGAGATGCGATCATCACTTGCAGAACAATGATGGGTACAACAATAAACACGGAATTCCAAAACATATGGAGAAACATCGGTTTATGAACCAATACCTCCGCATATTGACCGAATGATACCCAATCGGGAATCAGCTTTAGATTGATATATCCGTCTTTTTCTCCTGCCGCAATATTAACCATCTTGCCAATGAGATTGTAGTTATAATCAATTTCGGTCTCTGTCATGAATGAGTTGGAAAACGTAACAATAATGGGGAATAGCATTGCCGCAGCAAGTCCCCCCATGATAATTGATAACACAAGCTTTTTAAATAATGGCAATCCTTTCACCACCCTTTCACCCATCCATGGAATTCCGAAAACGCCGTTCGATGGAAAGCATGATCATTACAAAAGCAAGAATACAGCCTACCATTAGAACTGCAGCGGCTGTCAGCTTCTGTACATCAAGGGATAAAAACATATTATTCATGTAATGCTGCAGCATATAGATGCGGTCATGAGGATAATTGCCTGCGATCAGATACGTTTCACGAAACACTTTAAACGAATTAATAATAGATATAAGGACGACAAAAAACATGGTCGGAGTCAAATAAACGAGCGTAATATGAATCCATTTATGAAAAATGCCCGCTCCCTCAATATCCGCCGTCTCATAATAGTCTTTAGGGATGCTTTGAAGCCCCGCCAAAAATAATATGATGTTATACCCGATGTTTTTCCACGTATATACGATGGCGAGCACACCGATTGACCACTCCGACTTCATCCAATCTATTCGATCCAGATGCAAGCTCTGCATCCAAGCATTCAATGTCCCATTCCAGTCGAACATGATTTGCCATATCATCACAATAGAGGCGACAGGCACGACAAGCGGCAGTACAAAGGCGGTCTGCAGCCAATTTCGAATAAACAGCTTTTGATTCAGCAAATGCGCAAACAACAAAGACAGAGCAATAATAAGCGGTACACTAACACCAGTGAACAGAAATGTATTGGCTGCCGCTTTCCGAAAGGATGCGTTGGCCTGCAAATCCTTGTAATTGTCCAAACCAACAAATGAACCGTTAACGGTACTATCCTGAAATGAATATACAAATCCCATGGCAAACGGGACAAGATAAAATAAGGAAAAACCAATCAGGCTCGGTGCCAAAAAGCAGGCTGCCGCAGCACCATCCTTGCGCAGCAGCCTGATCAGAACACTTTTGATGCTTTTCCTATTCATTTAAAACAGTCGTCACTCTATTTTGAATTAGCTTTGCCACGGCTTCAGGCGTTTTCTGTCCGGCGAAGTAAGCTAAGGACTCTTCTCTTACAATGTTATCAATATGAGTATTGTTGAACTGAACCGAATATTTGGCCCCAGTAAGGAATTTATCTAGATCGTCAATATCCTTTTGAGTAATTTCAAACACTTTGCCTTTCATCGGTCCAATCGGTTGAATAGACTCAACCGTCCCTTTTTTTAATACATCCTGGACGACCCTGCTGTATGAAGCTTTACTGAGTGGGAAGCCGGCACTGCCTGCTCGATGCTGCATTTCATCAGAGTGCATAAATTTCAAGAAATCCCATGCCTCCTCTTTTACAGAAGACTTTGCGTTTATGCCCAGCGTTTGATACGTTCTGAAGGAGCCGCCTGCCTGCTGACCGCTTGCGATCGGCTTTAAGTACAGTTTTGTCTTGTGGGATAGACCCCCTGTCAAAAACTCGCTTTGGTTTACCTCACGAATATAATCTTCAGGCGAGTTAATTTGGGTGTCTCTAAATATAGGAAAGCCTTTATCTCCACTCATAATTTTGTCATCGAACACGGATTTTACTTCTTTCAGCAAATCAGTAAAGGCAGCAGAGTCGAAATTAGCCTTTCCGCTCTCCTTATCCACAAACGTCCCATATTGATCATTAACCAGCTGCGTGATCAAATATTCTGGCTCAGTTGTGCCTAATACGGATTGATTTTCATCTGTATGCTTGACGAGCTCTCTAGCCGTTTCTATAAACTGAGTCCAGTTCCAATGGCTGTCGTCAATCTTAACGCCACTTTTCTCGATTAATGTATTATTGCCGAAAAGACCATAAATAAAGAAGCCAAGCGGCATCCCGTATAATCCTCCGTTCACCTTCATTCCGTCCAAAATATTGCCGAAATACTGTTCCTTCTTAAAAGTTGGGTCCTTATCAATCAGCTCACTCATGTTGACCAGCAGCTGTTTTTTTATTTCTAAATCCGCGTCCTCTGTATCGATGTATTTGAGATCAATGGTGATATTGGGATGCTTGGCCTCATATTTCTTTTTGGCTTCTACAAAGAAATCGTTCTGAAAAAAAGTCGAGAACACAATCGTTTTTTTCTCATTGCTGTTTTTCGGTTCAACCGTTTCTTCCTTCGGCGGATTTGTACCGGCCTGCCCCTCGCTCTTTGTCTGCGTACCTCCTGAATTTCCGCCTGTAGTAGAGCTGCATGCAGATACAACCATCATCATTATCGTCAACAAAATGAACAATGCCTTTTTCATAGGTTCTCTTCCTTTCAATTGCTATCATTGTCTACTGCTTGAACTTTTATCGTTCCGAGGCATTACTTCATCAGTATAGTGACTGGATATATGGTAAGTGAGATAGAGTTGTATTGAAGTTGTAAAATATAAAAATGCAAGCAAAAACGCCTTCGGCGTCCTTTAGACGCTGAAGTAGCTTTGACGGTGAAATATAAGCCCTTTATAAGCTAACAAACTTATAAATTCTTATATTTCAAAAAAGCCAATTGCACATGCAATTGGCTCTCTTCATCTCACTCTATTTACATTCTAGAATAGTAGCTTAACAACGCCATAACGTCCTTGCTAAACCCGACAACCTTATTTTGACTCACATTCACCGTGACGCAATATTTCAACTTCCCATCTTCCTTGCTCGCATAATACAATTCCACAACGCTGTCCCAGCGGGTAATGTCCTCATTCAGCGACAAATTAGATAAGGGGTAACTTCCTTCTATATCGATAAACGCATTTGCGAGAGCAATGATTTTCTCTCGTTCACTTTGACTGCTGGAGGAAGGGGCCCGTACGACGCCCACCTCGGAGAGTTTAATCACATCGCCGTCTTTGGCGTTCAGCACGATGTCATACACTTCATTAGGATCAGACAATCTAGTCAGTGTTATATAATACAAGCCGCCAGAAATGTCATCCAGTTCGGTTTGATAATCCAGCTTGGCCTTAGCGCCCTGTTCAATCACCTGCGCCCTTTCCGGTCTGGGGTTAGTTCCATACTCCGCTTCATTTAGCAGCTCTCTAAATTTATGCTGGTCAATAGCCATCAGCTCGAATTGCAGCTCATCGATCGTTAGACTCTTTTCCAAATACTTATTGACTGCATTCAAACTAAGCGTCTTCACCGCCTCTTGGGACAGAACACCCTCGTATTCCACATCGTTGCTGCCCGTTTCTTTCGTTATTTTTTTAACCATTACCGTGTCTTTGGGGGTTCTGTCCAATACGTTGCCGCACCCCGTCGAAATGATTGCGAGCGCTGCGAGCACCATAACCAGAATGAGCTTGTTCATTCCTTAATCCCGCCTTTCGGATGACCCGGAGTGAACACCACTTCTACGATTGTGCCCTGATTTTCATTGCTTGCAATATGGATTGCAGCATGATGTACGCCTGCAATACTTTGACATATCGCAAGCCCTAGACCTGCTCCGTTGCTGCTTCTTGTTCTAGACTTGTCCGCCATATAAAAAGGTTCAAATATTTTATCCTGATGTTCCTTGGCAATGCCGATGCCCTCGTCCTGTACCTGCAGAATATATTGATTTCCGCGCCACAGAGCACGCAGTATAATGGTTTGCTGCGGGGCTGAAGCTTTCAGCGCATTATCAACAAGATTGGAGATCAACACCTTTATCAAATCCTTCTCCACCAGCAGCTCGCACGGTTCGCATTCCACGATCATACCCACATGCTTCTCGCTCGCCATCACACTAAGCGTCGGTTTTAATTCAGCAAAGATCGCCCCTAAATCGTGCAGCTCCATCTGGAAATCGTCCTCCTGCATCAAAATCAGGTTCATGAGCTTCAATGACAACGACTCTAGACGCTTTCCTTCCAAATAAATGACATTCAAGCTATCCATGAACATTTCCTCGTTATATTTGGTTGTCCTCATAAAATTCGCGTAGGCAATAATGGAAGTCAAAGGCGTCTTCAATTCATGTGTAAAATTGTTGATGAACCGCTGTTTCTCTTCATTATTTCGCTCGAGAATCGTAATTTTGTCCTCAACAACAGCAGCCATGTCATTAAAATTTTGAGCCAGCATGCCAATTTCATCCTTTGATTTTATCCGGACGCGCTCCGAGAAATCGCCTTGTGCAATAACCTGCGCGGTCTGGCTAAGGTGATC